>NZ_LFVU01000004.1 GCF_001047375.1 Clostridium cylindrosporum DSM 605 | reverse complement strand
GTGTAGCTGACTGATACTAATAGATCGAGGGCTTAATCTTGATTAAGTTCAAAAATGCTGTGCAGTTTTCAAAGAATCATATCAAGTGATGATGGCAAAGAGGATACACCCGTTCCCATTCCGAACACGAAGGTTAAGCTCTTTAACGCCGATAGTACTAGTCTGGAGACGGACTGGGAGGGTAGGAAGTCGCTTGGTAAATAAAAACCTCACAAACCTGTGAGGTTTTTTATGTTGCTTAAAAGTTCTCAAAAGGAAACTTCTGGGCTAAAGCTCATAAGTGTAGACTACTGAAGAAAGTAATCTTTCCAAGGTAGTCTAGAATAAGTAACTTAATAAATGGCGAATCTATTTCTTCACTAAATTTTATTTACTTTTATGGCTATGGAGTTTCCATAGCTTTTTTCTTTTTTTGGATATACATAAAACCTATTAAAATAGCGTAATCTGTGTTAGAATTTATAGAAATACATGTATTTTATAAGGAAGCAAACTTTTATTGATAACATATAATTTGTATGTTATTATATGTTTATGGTATTCCGTAGAAATACATTTGTTTATATAGAAAATACATTTTACAATTTCGGAGGTTTATTTATATGAGGTGGATGGGATTAGTCAACGAGTTTAGAGAATATTTACCAGTTAGTGAGGATACTAAGGCAATTACTCTTCATGAAGGAAATACTCCTTTAATAAGAGCTGAAAACTTAGAAAAACTTATGCCTGGTATAGAAATATATCTAAAATATGAAGGTTTAAATCCAACAGGGTCATTTAAGGATAGAGGAATGACAATGGCAGTTACTAAGGCTTATGAAGAAGGGTCAAAGGCTGTTATTTGTGCATCAACAGGAAACACTTCAGCTGCAGCTGCTGCATACGCTGCAAAGGCAGGAATGAAGTGTGTAGTTATTATACCAAATAAGAAAATTGCTATGGGTAAATTAGCACAAGCTATTGCATATGGTGCTAAGATTATAGCTATTGAAGGTAATTTTGATGATGCTTTAGATATGGTTAAGGAAATTTCATCAAAGCACCCAATAACTATGGTTAACTCAATTAATCCATATAGAATAGAAGGACAAAAGACAGCTGCGTTTGAAATTTGTAACCAATTAGGGGATGCACCTGACTATCTTTCAATTCCAGTTGGTAATGCAGGAAACATAACTGCTTACTGGAAGGGCTTTAAGGAATATAAGGAACTTGGTAAGTCAAGTAGCCTACCAACACTTATAGGATTCCAAGCTGCAGGAGCTGCTCCAATAGTTGATAACAAGGTTTATGAAAACCCAGAAACTATAGCTACAGCTATAAGAATCGGTAACCCAGCTAGCTGGGATAAGGCTGTTGCTGCTCTTAAAGAATCAAATGGAGAAATAAACAAGATAACAGACGAAGAAATACTAAAGGGATACAAGATGCTAGCTTCAAGCGAAGGTGTATTTGCTGAACCTGCATCAAGTATATCAGTTGCTGGACTATATGATCTATACAACCAAGGAAAGATCAAGAAGGGATCAAAGGTTGTTTGTATTCTAACTGGAAATGGTATTAAGGACCCAGATACTGCTGTAGGACTTGGAGGAGACTTTAAGGTTCTAGAAGCAGATCTAGCAGCAATCGAGAAGGAAATACTACAAGGCTAGTTAGGAGTGAGATTAATGGTAAGGGTTAAGGTACCTGCTACAACAGCAAATATGGGACCAGGTTTTGACGCACTTGGTATGGCCCTAAGTATATATAACTATATAGAAGTTATACCTACAGATGAAGGTGTAGAAACCCTTGTTGAATCAGAGAATCTTCATCTAGAACTTGAAGAAAACCTAATTTATCAGGCTATAAAAAGAGTATATGATAAAGTAGGTGAATCATTTGGTGGCTTTAAGATTCACGTGTATAAGTGTGATGTTCCAATGTCTAGAGGACTTGGGAGCAGTGCTACTTGTATAGTTGGTGGAATACTTGCTGCAAATGAACTTCTTGGAGGTAAGCTATCTGAACAAGAAATGCTTGAAATCGCAAATAGCATGGAAGGGCATCCTGACAATGTTGCACCTGCACTTCTTGGTGGTATGGTTGCATCTGTTCAAGAAGATGGCAAAGTTTATTATTCAAAGGTAAGTGTACCAAGTGAAGTTCTATGTGCTGTTATGGTACCTAACTTTAAGGTAAGTACCAATGAGGCAAGAGGAGTACTACCTACTTCATACTCAAGGGAAGATTGTGTATTTAATATATCCCGTGCGTCTTTATTTATATCTGCTCTGCATAATGGGGAGATTGATACTTTAAGACACGTAGTACAGGATAGAATACATGAGCCTTATAGGGGTAAGCTTATACCTAATATAGATGAGGTATTTCAGGCATCTAAGGATGCAGGTGGACTATGTGAGTTTATAAGTGGTTCAGGTTCAACACTACTTGCTTTTGTTCATAGAGATAACAGTGAGTATCTAGAAAATATGAAAAGTGTTTTAGGTAAACTTGATAATGAATGGACAATTCAAATAGTATCACCTAATTTTGAAGGTGCATCTGTAGTTAAATAGATTTATAAATGATTAGGAATTCGGCTATGCTGAATTCCTTTTTTATATAATTAAGTTAATAAAAGCTTAAATTTTACAAAAAACAACAATAAGTCGAAAATTAAATTATTTCTTTAAGAATATAGCAAATAAAAGGGTTTGAGTTAAAAGGTTTAGAAAAACATAGTATTACCTATATACCTTATGATAATAGTTAATAAATAATCTAAATAGGCTAAAACATCAAAATGGAGTGTAATTTAACCTTATTTGGATGTAGTAAAGAGTAATACCTTTCTGTATAATCAGTTTGTTATTATTTTTAAAAAGAGAGGAAAACTTAAATGGGGGCTTTATACAGAGAAGAAGTACAGTGTTATGATAAGCGCGTATTAAAAATTGCAATAGGCATAATGGCTATCATATTGGCTGTACTAATATTATGCTTTATTTCAGATATAATGTTATTTGGGGATTACTATAAAGTTGTTTTAGGAGTAACTGCCCTTATATCTATTACATCAACAATTAAGTTTAGAAGAAAAATGGATAGGGTATATAGATACCAGATAATTGATAATGAGATATTAATAGAAGATGTAACTAAGGGTAGAAGAATAGTAAAGATTAATTTCAAGGCTAAGAACATAGTTACTATAGATAAATTAGGAGTTAAATATAGTGGCAAAGAAAGAATAGTTAGAGAGTATGATTTCACTTGTAACTCTAAGTGTATGAATGTTAAAAGGTGTATATTTGAAAGAGAAGGAAAATTATATAGCTTAAAATTTGAACCAAGTGAAGCTCTTATAAGAAAGATAGATGGTTTAAGAGGAATAGTTAAGTAGTCGAAAGAAGGAGAAATATGTCTCCTTCTTTATTTTTTGTTCTACTAATATCACCATATTATGCAAATACTTCTATGGTATAATTTAGAGATAAATATCTTTAAACTTACTGTGAAAAGAGGAGTGAATTTTAAGCATGAGTAAAAAGATATACCTACTTTTAACCAGAACAGGTACAAGGTTTTCTAGTATGATCTATAGGGCAACTGGATATGAATACACACATGCATCTATAGCTTTGGACAAGGATTTAAAGGAGTTATATAGTTTTGGAAGAAGAAACATGATGCTTCCATTTATAGCTGGCTTTGTTCGAGAAGATCTTAATAGTGGTGTATATAAAAAATATGATAATACAAAATGTGTAATATATGAGCTTGATGTAACAGAAGAAACCTATGAAAACATCAAAAAACTTATTAATGTATTTGAAGAACACAAGCATACATATAAATATAATTTTATTGGGCTTCCACTTATACTTTTTAACATACCTTATAAAAGAGAAAGACATTTTGTTTGTTCACAGTTTGTAGCCTATGTTTTACTAGAAAGCGGTGCAGCAGAACTTGATAAGGAATTTACAATGGTAAAACCAAGGGACTTTCTAAATATAGTAAATAAAAGACTTATATATAATGGTTTTTTAAGACAATATACTTATCCTGTATTATAAAAGCATCTTCACAATGTGGAGGTGCTTTTGTTATTTTGTTATATGGAAAAAGGGGGAGATCCATTAGTGTTGCCTTTAGCCAAAGGCAACACAACTACTTGCAAGACACTCTACTTTGATAAACATCTAATAAACAGGGTATGATATAATTTAGATATTAATTTCTAAGGTGGTGACAAGGTGACAACGCCGATTATTAATTCACTTATCAAATACAATGAAGAGGATAATATAAGATTTCATATGCCTGGGCACAAGGGTAGTGACATGGGGTATGATATTTTAAATAATATAAGAGACAATCTTTATTCCTTTGACGTAACTGAGGTTGATGGTACTGATGATTTGCACTGTCCTATGGATTCGATTAAGTTATCTCAAGAGGAGACAGCAGCTTGCTATAGTGCAGCTAGAAGTTTTTATCTAGTTAATGGTAGTACAGCGGGGATATATGCAATGATCTTATCATCTGTTAACAAGGGTGATAAGATAATTATACAAAGAAATTGCCATAGGTCGGTTTATATGGCATGTTTTATGGGAGAATTAAATGCTGAGTATATAATTCCTACAGTTCTAGATGAATTTTCACTAGCTGTATCTATAGATGTAAATGAGGTAAAGCGCGTTGTTGAGAATAACACAGATGCTAAGGCTATTGTTATAACATCTCCTACTTATTATGGAACATGCTGCAATATATCAGAAATTAGTGAAATTGCGAAAAAATATAACATGTTATTATTAGTTGACTCTGCACATGGTGCACACTTTCCATTTAGCAGTAGTCTTCCTAGTACTTCCATAGAACTTGGAGCTGACATGGAGGTTGTTAGTTTTCACAAGACATTACCTGCATTAACTCAAACAGGGGTATTAAATATATCTACAAGGGCGTTAGATGTAGTAGGTGGTGAAAAACTTCAGTTTATGCTTAGCTTATATCAAAGTACTAGTCCATCATACATCCTAATGTCATCAATTGAGGCTGCAAGGGATGTAATGGAGAATCATGGAGAAGAACTAATAGAGAATGTTTTAGGCTATATATATGAATTTAGAAAGAAAATGGAGGGTTCAAAGATTTTTAAAATCCTCGATTTATCATATATAGGAAGAGCATCTATACATAATATAGATCCTACTAGAATTGTAATATCCTCTAGCATAGGAGGAGTAAGGCTTATGGAACTACTTCGAAGTGATTACTCTATACAGGCTGAAATGGCGGATGGGAGAAATATAGTAATTATAGGAACTATATTTGATAGCAAGAAGTACTATAATAAACTCTACACTTCACTTAATGATATAGAGACTAGGTTTAGTAGTGGTGATTTAAACTATGTAGATAACAGGGAATTAAGGATTCAAGATTATACATACAAAGTAAAACTTCCTATTTTCAAGGGATATAGCTTAGCTAAGGAAAAGATTTTGCTAGAAGAGAGCGAAGGTAGAATTAGTGGAGAGATGGTAGCACCATATCCACCTGGTATTCCTATACTACTACCAGGGGAGTTAATAACAAATGACAAGATAAAGTGTATAAAAGCATGTAAGGAATTAAAAATAGATGTTAATGGAATTGAAGATAAAAGTCTTAAAACTATTAAAGTTATAGTTAATACTTTAGATTAATCGGAGGAAACTATGGGTAAAATATTTTGTTTAATGGGGAAAAGTAGTTCTGGAAAGGATACTATATTTAGAGAGATTAAAGAGGATAAGAATCTAGGTCTTTTACCCATTATAGGTTATACAACAAGACCTAAGAGAACAGATGAAACAAATGGGGTAGAGTATTACTTCATCGATAACAATACTCTGAGTGGATATAGAGAGTGTGGAAAACTAATAGAGGAGAGGGTATACAATACAGTTAGTGGCGATTGGCATTACTGTACACTAGATGATGGACAGATAGACCTAAGCAAAAACTATATACTTATTACAACTCTTGAGTCCTATAATAGCCTTAAAGCTTACTTCGGTGAAGAGTATGTAGTTCCTTTCTATATTAAGGTTGATGATGGTATTCGTCTTGAAAGGGCATTAATAAGAGAGATGAAGCAAGAAAATCCAAATTATGATGAGCTATGTAGAAGGTTTCTTGCAGACAGTGTAGATTTTAGTGAAGAGAACCTAAGTAAATTAGGTATTAAAAAATCATACTCTAACTATGACCTTGATAAATGTATTGATAAAATAAAGAAAGAAATTCTAAATTTAATATAGGGTTAATAGGGTTTAACCCTCAGAGGAATCATCAGAAGAATCATCTGAAGAGTTAGACCCTTTTTTAGAATTAGACTCTGAAGCAGATTTAAGAGACTCGGCTTGTGCAGCTATAGTTTGCAAATTAGAGGATAAGGCACCGAAGAAGTTTCCAAGTACATTTTGTTGATCAGCATCTGTAACCTCAGCAATTTGAAGAGAAATTGTTGTAGCAAGTAGTATTAGTTCATTAGGACTTAATGAGAAAAAACCACGCATATCATTCACCTCTAAATAAATATATGTAAATAATATCTTGGATATATCAAATACTATAATGAAATTTAATTTATAAAGAAAACCTTGGGATTTTTAGACATTCTAAGAGATTTAAAGCAATGTTACATAAATCAATACATATAATAGAATAATAGTAATTATGTATTTCACAACTAAACATATATTAGATATAATATATATATTACAATATTTTTAATATTCTAAATTTATTTAGTATAGGAGTGATACTTATGAAACTCGTAATAGCAATTGTTCATGATGATGATGCTAACGAATTAATCGGGAAATTAAATAAAGCAAATTATCAAGTAACTAAACTTTCAACTACTGGAGGGTTTCTTAAATCAGGAAATACTACTCTTTTAACAGGGGTTGAAGATGAAAGAGTTAAAGATGTAAAAGAAATCATAAGAGAAGTATGTAGAACTAGAGAAACAACAGTTGCGCCACCTAACTCTCTAATTGGAGGAGGAGGAATGTTCATGCCATCTCCTGTTAAAGTTGCAATCGGCGGAGCAACTATATTCGTTCTTAATGTAGAAGAATTTGAAAAGGCATAAAGGATTTATACTAATTTTATTTATTAGGCTGTTGATGGAAAGTCAATGGCCTTTTTTATGTGGGATAGGGTGTCCTGCAAGGATGTGTTGCCTTTATCTAAAACGACGAGACCATTTCCCAGAGCTTCTAATCCGTAGAAATAGCTATAGAATAAGAACTAAGTCTCAAACCGCTTCGCTTCACGACTTATTTCTAATTCTATAGCTATTTCCTCAGATAAGAAGCTCTAGTTCAGGGCTCTATTGCTTTAGACAGGGACAACACATACTTGCAGAGAGACCATCCCTACAGAACAGGCTTTTTAAGAATTTAGTTTATGAAATAGAAGGTATTTTAATCTCTGAGTGGTGCTTATTTATAGTCTTAATTATTTGGATTATATACTTCTTTAAAAATGCTGACTTAAATGATAAGGTCTTTGATAGATTTAAAAAAGAATAGAAATAATAAAACTTAACACGGTTATATTAATTTATATAAAACATTAAGAAATTAAACCAAAACAAAAATCTTCCATCGATCAACCTATAATTAAACAGAAGAAGTATCATTGCAAAGAGTGGAGTTAAGGCCTAAATCAATAGAGTGAAAAGCTAGAGATTCTTATCTGTTTAAATTTACATAGATTTAGTAAGGAAGCATGTTTGAGCGAAGCGAGTTTGCGCCGCACTTAATCTATGTAAATTTGAGCAGATTAGAAGCTCTTCTTGAAGAACTCGTCGATTTAGGCCTTAACTCTACTCCTTGCAGAATCGCGATGTTTCTATAGAGTGTGGCTTAAAAATCTTTAAAAGTATATAATATAACTATGAAGCTTATATGGAGGATTAACAATGTTTGATATACTAGGGCAGGAAGTTTTAAAGGATTTATTTAGGGCATCTATTAATAAGGATAGAGTATCTCATTCCTATCTTATAGAAGGGGAAATGGGACTTGGGAAGATGGAGATGGCAAAGTTTATAGCTGCATCTCTGCTATGCACATCCCTTGATTCAAATGGAGCATGTACTCTATGTTCTAACTGTAAAAGAATAGATAAGTTAAGTCATCCAGACCTTAGGGTTATAGATGAGGATACTGTTAAAATAGATACTATAAGGTCTTCAATTGAAGAGGTTCATAAGAAGCCATACGAGGGAAGACGTAAGGTCCTTATTATAAAGAATTTCCACACAGCAACTACAGAAAGCCAAAACGCAATCCTAAAAACCCTAGAGGAACCTCCAAATACAGCAACAATTATACTTCTAGCAGAAAACACCCTTAATATATTAGATACTATTAAATCAAGGTGTCAGATACTTAAGGTTTTTAGAGTAGATACATCTCTAGTAAGGGAGAGACTAATAGCTCTTGGAATAGATGAGAAGAAAGCAGATTTTGCATCTCTTTATAGTGAGGGAAATTTAGGTGTAGCCCTTCGTGCATGTAGTGATGAGTTTTTAAAACTTCGTGAAGAGATTATAGATATGGGACTTAATATATTTAGTTGTGGTAGGTTTAAGGCTCTAGAGTATGGAGAGTCACTTATGAAGCACAAAGATAATATTAAGGAGGTTCTTAACATATTTACCTCCTTATATAGAGATATAATTATGCTTAAACTAAAGGAAAACAATGACAATGTAATAAATAGGGATAAATTAGAAATATTAGTTGAGGAAAGCTACAGATTATCTTATAATAAATTAGATAAGTCGCTTAGAGTAATTAAAGAGACTAGAGATAAGTTAACAAGGGATACTAACTTTCAGCTAACTATGGAAGTTATGATACTTAGTATACAGGAGGCAAAATAAATTATGATAACAGTTGTAGGTGTTAGATTCAAAAAAGCAGGTAAGATATATTACTTTGATCCTGATACAATTGATATAAAAAAAGATGATAAGGTTATAGTAGAAACTGCTAGAGGACTTGAATTTGGTGATGTTGTTATTGGACCAAGACAGGTTACTGAAGAATCAATTGTAGCACCTTTAAAGAAGGTTATTAGAGTGGCTACTGAGGCAGATATCAACAAGAACAAAGAGAATAAAATAAAGCAAGAAGAAGCTTTAAGTATTTGTCTTGAGAAGGTAGTGAAGCATGGACTTCCTATGAAGCTTATAGACGTTGAATACACCTTTGACAACAGCAAAATCATATTCTATTTTGTAGCAGATGGAAGAATAGATTTTAGAGAACTAGTTAAAGACCTTGCATCTATATTTAGAACGAGAATAGAACTTCGTCAAATAGGGGTTAGAGATGAATCCAAGGTTATTGGAGGGCTTGGTCCTTGTGGAAGAAGCATGTGTTGTTCAAGTTTCCTTGGAGATTTTGAGCCTGTATCAATAAAAATGGCAAAGGAACAAAATCTATCACTTAATCCCACTAAGATTTCAGGGGTATGTGGTAGACTTATGTGCTGTCTAAACTATGAACAAGAGACATATGTACACATAAGAAAGAGACTACCGAAGCCATCTTCTATAGTTTCTACTCCAGATGGAATAGGTGAAGTTGTTGAGAATAATGTTCTAAAGGAAACACTTAAAGTTAAAGTTAAAGCTGATAAAGATGCCTTTGAAATCAGACAGTACGATCTTAAGGACGTTAAGATGAAAAAAGGCGAGTTTGAACACATAGAACTTTCTGAGGAAGAAATCAAAAAAGAGCTTAAGAAATTAGGAGATGTCGATGACGTTAAAAGTATTTCTAATCTTTTAAAGGAATAGTTTAGAATGCTTTAAAGCTTATTTATATATACCTAATTTAACTTAATTCATAGTGATATTAGGCTACTTAAACTTACCTATGTAATTTTTAAGTAGTCTTTTATAGTTTTAACTGTATTACTACATCACACTAATAGACAAGAAATTAATAAGAGGAATATAATGTTTATGTAAATTAATATATTATATTAAGCTTCATTACAACTTGGAGGAAGATATGAAAAAACTTATATATATGCTTACAGCAGCAATTTTATCAATCGGATTTACAGGATGTTCAACAAGTAGTAAAATAGACACGAAAAAAATAGAGGTAAATAAAGAGGTTAATGAGGTTAAAGGGCAAGATAAACAGGAGGCTCCGAAATTTGAACTGTTAGATGCAAATGGAAAGAAACAAGTTTCAACAGATTATCTTGGAAAGGTTTTAGTTGTAAACTTTTTCAATACATGGAATGCTGACAGTATAAAGGAAATCCCTGAATTTATGAAGGTAGGAAATACCTATAAAAAAGAGGGTGTTGAAATCTTATTTATTAATTCAGGAGAGAAAGGTGAGGATGTTACTCAGTTTATAAGTGATAACCCTATAGCATCTTTAAACGTATTGCTAGATTTAAATAGCGAGGTTACTAAAAAGTATGGAGTAGATTCATCACCTACTACCTATGTAATAGATAGAGATGGATATATATTTGCAAGATTTGCAAAAACTATTTCAAAGGATGAGCTTATAAGTACAATAAAGTCTGTACTATAAGGAAGGTGAATATATGCTAAACCCAGGAGAAAAGATAGAAGATTTAGAACTTAAAGGACTTAAAATAATACAAAATAAAGAGTGGTTTTGTTTTGGAATTGATGCTGTACTTTTAGCAGACTTTGCAAATGCTAAAAAGGATAGTAGAGTAGTTGATTTCGGAACAGGAACAGGAATACTCCCACTTCTTATGGAGGGAAGATACTCTCCAAAGGAGATAGTTGGAGTTGAAGTTCAAGCTGAGGTTGCTGAAATGGCTAATCGTAGCATAGAACTTAATGATCTTCAGGATAAAATTAAGATAATAAATGAGGACATTAAAAACTACAAAGATATAGGATGTAATTACTTCGATGTAGTAGTATGTAATCCTCCATATAAGAAGGATAATACAGGAATTAAAAATCCTACAGATAAAAAGGCAATATCTCGCCATGAGATATTAGTTAATCTTGATGAAATTATACTTTCTGCATCTAAGGTCCTAAAAAGTGGAGGAAAGCTTTACATGATTCATAGACCAGAGAGGCTTTCACATATTCTAGTAGCACTTAATAAATACAAATTTGCACCTAGAAGAATTAGATTTATACATCCAAATATAAATAAGAAGCCTACAATGCTTCTTATTGAGGCTGTACGCAGCGGAGGAGACTTTTTAACTATAGATAGCCCATTATATGTATATAATGAAGATGGAAGCTACACAGATGAAATAAATAGAATTTACGGTAGGTGATTAAATGGGAGAGTTATACCTAGTTGCAACACCAATAGGTAACCTTAAGGACATAACCCTTAGGGCAATAGAGATTCTAGGTGAAGTAGATTTAATTGCTGCAGAGGATACAAGACAAACTCTAAAGCTTCTAAATCATTTAGGAATAAAAAAGCCACTTATAAGTTATCATCATCACAATAGACGTGAAGCAGGTGAAAAGCTTATAAAAAGGCTTCAAGAAGGAAATAAAATAGCACTTGTATCAGATGCAGGAACTCCAGGTATATCTGACCCTGGAGAGGATATTGTAAAGCTTTGCGTTGAAGAAGGGATAGAGGTTTACGCTTGTCCTGGACCAGTTGCAGGAATATATGCACTAACAGTATCAGGCCTTAGTACTGATAAATTTGTATTCGAAGGCTTCATAGAAAGAGATGGTAAGGGTAGACGTGAAGACCTTGAAAGGCTTAAAGCAGAAACAAAAACTATGATTCTATATGAAGCACCACATAGACTACAAAAAACCCTAAGTGACATATACGAATATGTTGGAGATAGAAGAATAGCTATATGTAGAGAGTTAACTAAAAGGCATGAACAAATACTAAGACTTACTGTAGGTGAGGCTATAAAATATTATGAGGAGAATAATCCTAAGGGAGAGTTTGTACTTATTCTTCAAGGATTAACTCAAGAAGACATAGATAAGGAAAGAGAAGAGAGATACGAAAATCTTTCTATAGTTGATCATATACTTAAGTACATAGAGGAAGGGAATTCTAAGAAAGACGCTATAAAACTTGTTTCTAAGGAAAGAAAACTTCCAAAGTCAGAGGTATATAAAGAAAGTTTAAAAATTGAGAATTAAATATTTAAATAACCAAAGCCCAAGATACAGTTTATGTATTTTGGGCTTTGGCTTCATAGAAAGTACCACTTTTAAATAAGCTTAATTTATCTAAGTATTTTAAGTATGTATAACATACTGTTCATTCGTTTAATTATGTAGTTAATAAAGAATTACTTAAGTTCAGCTAAACAAGCTTGGCAAATGTTCTTACCCTTGAAGTTCTCAACGTCCTTAGCATTTCCACAGAAAATACAAGCTGGTTGATATTTCTTAAGAATGATTTGCTCACCATCAACATATATTTCAAGTGCATCCTTTTCAGCGATTTCAAGTGTTCTTCTTAATTCTATTGGAATAACTACTCTTCCTAGTTCATCTACTCTTCTAACTATACCTGTTGATTTCATAACAAATATTCCTCCCCTTTGTGTAACAATCTTCGACATTTTTCATCAATATGAATAATAACAAAAATACCAATTAAAGTCAACCCTTTATTAAACGTTTTCTTAAAATAATTGATTTTTTGGGATAAATTATACAATGGTAATACCTATTTGGAACCAAATCATGTAATTATTTAACACAATAATCAATAAAATCTCTATAATTAACAAATTTATTCTTATTTGTTAAGTAATAAAAGACTATATAAGTAATATATTTACTGACAAAATTTTATTTTTTACCAATAATTTAATTAAAAGGTTCGACAAAATTCTACATGAATATTTTGAAAATTATATAAATTAGATATGATAAAAAATAGGCACTAGATTTAGCGCCTATACAACTTTCTTTATTTTTTTATTTATATTTATTTTAAAATCAAAGGGAGTAGTAGCTACACTAAAATAACATACATTATCTCCGATATCTGATGTCCAACAATAATTATCTATATTTATATTGTCTATTTTAACAGAACTAACATTTTCAACTGTACCGTATTGAGAGAACCATCTAAGAACCTCTTTTAGGCTCATGTTTTCTGTTAAAGTATATATATCCTTCTTTTGTGCATAGAGACTATATAAAGCGAACTTTCTTTGGACAGAGCCATACCTATTCTTGAAAAGTATAAGGTCATCAAAGTACTCTACACATCTACTACTGTCAGGTTTAAAAAGCTCATAAACTCCACAAAAGTTTCTCTTTAAAATTCTAATGTCCTCTTCAGTTATTTCAACATTAATGTGACTACCCTTTTTAAGAGTGGCAACCTCATCTGGTTTAAATATCAACACAGACACCTCCAAATTAAATTTAGTCACTTCAAAAGATGTCTTACAATATATATATACTTATTCTAACATAAATAAGAATGTTTTAAATTAAATAAAAGTAAAAAAAATTCAAAATATTATTCACGCAAATCTAACATTAATAAAAAAAGCAATATAGCTTTGTCTTCTTATTTAATAAATCGTAACATTTCCTGTTTAGTTTATACATTATAGTGATAATTATGTAAAATATTTTAAATATAGTGGTAAAGTTTCCAAAATAGGAACATATACATAGAGAATGAAAGTAGGATTAAATCATTATACAGAATTTAAAATATGCCTATGCATAATTAAAATAGGAAGGTGGATGGTAAATGATAAATGTTATTTGGTTTGTAATGATTGTACTTGGAATAATAAGCTTTCTTATTAAGGGGGAAGCCACTTTGATGGTAGAGACTATAGGTTCTTCAGCTGAAAAGAGTATTAAATTACTTGTAACTCTTGGTGGTATGATGGCTGTATGGAGTGGAATTATGAAAATATGTCAAGCTTCATCATTAGTTGACCTATTATCAAAGGCACTGTCACTACCTATGAGATTCTTATTTAGGGGACTATATCAAAAAAGCCCTGAGGCTCAAGGAAACATAATTATGAATATAGCATCTAATATGATGGGTCTTTCAAATGCAGCAACACCATTTGGAATAAAGGCAATGGAAAGCCTTCAAAAGATAAATCCAAATAAGGAGAGGGCATCTGACTACATGGTAACATTTTTAATTGTTAACTCTGCCTGCATTCAGTTTCTACCGACAACAGTAATTTCTATAAGAGGTAGTCTTGGAAGTGCAAACCCTTCAGACATAATATTACCTACAATTCTAGCAACAGGTGCTTCACTTATTATAGGACTTTTTGCATCATCACTTCTTAGAAGATTTTACAGGTAGGAGGGATAAAAATGTCACAGTACATAGTTCCAATTATGATTCTTTGTATATTATTTTTCGCAGTATTTAAAAGGGTTAAGGTTTTTGAAGAGTTTGTTGATGGTGCAAAGGATGGATTCAAGTCAGTAGTAAAGATAGCACCATTTCTATTAACAATGCTATTTGCAATAGATATATTTAGACAATCTGGAGCCCTAGAGTGGTTACTATCATTTTTCGCACCATTAGCAAAACTTATTGGAATACCTGAGGGGGTAGTTCCGATGATAATTATAAAGCCACTATCAGGGAGTGCATCACTTGGAGTTATGACAGATATAATGAATACATATGGAGTAGACTCAATAGAAGGGAAAATAGCCTCTGTTTTAATGGGGTCTACAGAAACAATATTCTATACATTATCAATATACTTTGGGGCACTTGGAATTAAGAAAATAAGACACTCACTATCAGCTGCACTTATAGCGCATATTTTAGGAAGTGTTGCTACAGTTTACATATGTTATGCTTTCTTCGCATAAAAAAATAATTCCTTCACGGGGGGGCGGAAGGAATTATTTTGGGGGGTATTTATTAATTTTTTACTATCATTTTGGGAAAATGATTTTTACAAAAACAATAAGAAGTAAAAGGGAGTACTTAATATTGCCTTTGTATTATTAGTATAGCCATAATTAGAAGAGTTATACATAAAGTAGAAAAAATTTTTATGTGGGAAGGTGTCCTTCGAGATGTATTGTCCCTGACTAAAACGACGAGATCTTCCAATAGAGCTTCTAATCTATCCAAACATCCATAGATTAAGTGCGGCGCAAACTCGCTTCGCTCAAACATGCTGCCTTACTAAATCTATGAATATTTGAACAGATAAGAAGCTCTAATTTTTGACTCTATTGATTTAGTAAGGGACAACACATCTCAGAAGAGAAACTTCCCTTACATAACATAATTTTATTGGAGAAGAAGTGTTTCTACGGATTTTGTTTTTATATAACATAATTAAAAACTTTAAGTAACTTAGTTAGAACCTCATTAACAGTAAGAAATGCATTAGGTTCATATACATTAAGAGTATAGGAATCACCTGTTACGTTTCCTTTTCTAACGGATTTAATGATAATTTCATCCTTTCCATCACCGTTTATGTCTAGAACGTTTTCAACTTGATTTACTTTGTATGTGTAAAGTGAACCTCTTCTAGCGCCTAGGTTATACTTAAGCTTACCATCTTTAGTGAATATTTTACTTAATTGAATTCTTCCAGCGTTAAAGGTCATGTTTGCTCTTTTTACATCTGATAAGACAAAATATTCCTTACCTTTAAGATTTATTTTCTCAAAGGTAGATGCAGAGTCAATACTAATAGGGTTCTTTGCTAAAAAGTGCATGGAGTTATTAAATTTATATTTATAAAGTAGTTTAGGATTAGATCTTGTAAGAATATATAGATAATCATCAACTAAAAACTGTTCTGGGGATATATCTTCACCTATTTTGCCTTTATATACACTAGTTATATCATTACCTATGTGAAAGATTTCAGCATAACCATTATTACAAATAACAACAATTGACTGGATGCCATTTAGTATCCCTACTTTAAGGTCAATTGGTGTATTTAGGCTAGAATCAGTAGAGTGAATTATATTGCCGTAACTATCTACTATATGAAGCTTCTTATCCTTAGTAAGGTATGTAAGAAGCTTTTTTCCATTTAAGCTTACAGTATCGATATACTCAGCCTTGTAGGGTAGAGTGTACAAATATTCACCGATTATATCCTTGCCCCTTGGTTTCATCATATACACCTCAGTTGTACTGTCCTTAGGAGAAATTTTAATAAGGGTGTCACGGGAGCCTATGGTTATAACTTCAGTAAACTTCATACCTATAGTTGACTTAAAAAGTCCCTCTTGGCTTTTTATAGTATTTAAATCAGAATCAAGATTGTTATAATACTCACTTGAAGTATACTTCTTAGTAAATCCAATCATACCTACATGATTCATAAGAAACTTAGTAGTAAAGTTTCCTATAGAGAGTACAGTTAGTAGGACCGTTAGTATCAACATATAGGATGAGGGCTTCTTTAAGGGAAGTCTAGAGTCATTAATAGACTTATCATGAGGCTTTTTATCATGCCTTTTTTTTCTAGATATATAGATGATTTTAACACCTGCCATCTTATCATGGAGACATTGAGAGTGGTCTCCACCTAGGGCAAATAAATAACCTATATAAAAAGGTCTTGAAGCTATTCTATAAAGTTCCCTCTTAAGAACTGTCTTAAAATCATGTCTACTTAAAGAAAGTCCTAAAACCTTCATACCTAAAGTAGCCCCTAAAAGACAGCTTGTAATAATCCTATATGTAAAAAGGATAAGAAGACTTAAAATAATAGAGTAGTAGGACAAACCTCCTAATATGTATACACATGCTGTGTAAAATATAATATCAATAATATAAGAACCTGCTCTTAAAGATAAAAAGATTAATTTCATATACATCACCTTATACTATTTTTACAGAATTGAGGATGAAATATACATTGGGAGGGTGGTGCGCCTTGCAGTAGTGTAGCCTAGGATTAAACCGACGAGATCTTCGAGAAGAACTTCTAATCCCCACAAATGCTCTGAGACTAAGATCGACGCAAACTCGCTTCGCTCAAACATGCTGCCGAACTAAGTCTTAGAGCATTTATAAGGATAAGAATTTCTAGCTCTTGCCTCTATGGTTTAACCCTAGGATACACTATTTGCAAAGAAACTATCCCTATATAACAATGTTTAATTTCACTTTTGAGAGAGGGTTTTAGTATAATATGTATATGAATGAAAATAGATAGGGGAGGAAATATTATATGAAAAATAAATTCCTTGACTATGGATCATATTTAGGGGTTTTATTAATACTTTTGGGAGCATTATATCCAATGGGACTTGCATCTAGAAGTATATATTTAGTAGCTATGATAGGAGCTATTATTTTAACTGTGTGTAGGGTTATGAAAAGTGATTAAAAGAGATTATTATTTTTCAGTGTCATAGCAGAGGCGTAAATATAATGATAATTTAACAAGAACTTCACTTGTTCATAAAATTACTCTATTAAAATAAAAACATAAAGTAATAGTCAAGAACGAATACTTTAATCGATAACTTCATCAAAATATAGATATATAAAAGATTCCAATCCCCCTAATATCTCTTATTGTGATTAAAGCAAGTGTTTTGTTATGTGGGGAAAGTTTCTTTGCAAGGATGTGTTGTCTGCGACTAAAACAATAGAGCCAAAAACTAGAGATTCTTATATGTATAAATGTTATTAAACTTAGTAAGGAAGCATGTTTGAGCGAAGCGAGTTTGCGCCGCACTTAGTTTAAGAAGATTTATACATATTAGAAGATCTGTTTGAAGGTCTCGTCGGATTAGGCGGAGACAACACATCCTTGCAAGACACCTAACCTCACATAAAAAACCCTAGCTGAATACATCAACTAGGGATTTTCTATTACATCTTAAATCTATTCACATTATCCATAAGTTTTTGACTTGAATCTGTTAAGTTATTTAATGAGTCAGCAATGTTTTTAGCTGATTGTCCCATTTCTCCAGTTGAAGCAGCAATTTCCTCAGATGAGGCTGATACTTCCTGTGCGATTCCTGATGCGCCTTCTACCTTTTCTAGGATTGTTTCCTTACTTACGTTTAATTCAATAACAGATGATGTTGCAGCATCCATCTTAGGGGTTATCTCCTTTACAGCGTCTGTAATTAGTTCAAAGGACTTTATGGCTGTACTTATGCTACCTTCTTGGGTGTTTATTTCTTCATTAACCGTGTTTGTAGTTTTAACCATAAGGTCTGTGTCCTTAGATATTTCCATTACTATTTTAGAGATATTAATTGATGAAGCCTTGCTTTGTTCTGCAAGTTTTCTTATTTCATCTGCAACCACTGAGAAGCCTCTGCCTGATTCACCGGCTCTAGCAGCTTCGATTGCTGCATTAAGGGCAAGTAGGTTGGTTTGCTCAGAGATGCTGTTTATAAGGTTTGTTATTTCATTTATTTTTACTACATTAATTTCAACATTTTGTGTTTTATTAATAAGATCCTTAAATGCCTCATTAACATTTTTAACTGAGTTAACAACGTTATCCATGTCTACGCTGCTACTATCAGCCATATCCTTTATGTTTGTTGTGTTTTTGTCTACATCCTTTATTAAAGTAGTCATTTCATCAAGCTTTGAACTAAATGCTTCAACAATTTGTGTTATGTCGATTAAATCACCAGCTTGTTCAGTATTGCCTTTAGCTACGTCACTAGTTGCAATACTGATATTTTCGCTTGAAGCCATAAGTTCCTTAGATACAATGTGTAGCTGCTCAGTTTGGTCATTAATGTTAATAGAACTTATTTTTATATCATCAAGCATTGATAGAATAGAGTGTTTCATAGTATCAATTGCCTTAACCATTTTTCCTATTTCATCTTTTCTATTAAGAAGCTTATCAGGAATAGTTCCTGTTAAGTCACCATCTGCTATAAGTGATAGTTCATTAACAGATGCGTTTATAGGTTTTGAAATAGAACTTGATATAACATAAGCAAGTAGTGTACCAAGTGCTAAGAAGATTATAGACACTATACCTATACTTATGTTTAGTTTGTTTAACTCACCAAGTAGTTCACTTGACTCAATAACTGTTGCAATAGACCATCCAGCGGTTTTGATAGGGGCATACCCAACATATTCTTCAATGCCATTTTTTACGAATCTGCCTACGCCAGTTTCTCCTGCAATCATTTTCTTTTCTATGTCTACAACATCATTAAGAGATGGGTCTTTTTCTAGGTTTTTAATGTTATTATTTTGGGATAAAACAAGCTCTGAGTTATTGTCTGCAATCAGTGTTCCCTCAGTACTTAGCATATAGGTTTGTCCTGTTACACCTAGTTTTATAGGCTTTGTGTAACTACTAAGTTCATCACCACTTCTTACAGCATTAATAACTCCAATTACATTACCATTCTTTTTTATTGGAACATCATAAAGAACTATTAACTTTCCATTGTTCTTACTAATCATAGGATTAGATACGTTACTGACTCCGCCTAGGGCCTTTTTAAAATGCTCCTGTTCCTTGATGTTAAACTTATTTCCAGATGTATTTAAGGCATTTCCATTTACATCAACTAAGGTCATATCTATATGATTACTTCTTTTTACTTCTTCCTTTAGTACTTGCATTTTTTGCTCTATTGCTATCTTTTCATCGCTTAGAATAGGGTTTGTTGCAAGTAATTCAAGTACTTTAAGTTCCTCTTGAATTCCACTTTCTACCGTAGAAGCTGCTTGCTTAGCTACTTCTGGTAATGTTTTATTTGCAGTTTTTATTATAGATTGTTTGGAAACTATAATTGATATTAAAGATAGTCCTAAACATATCAATACTATTAGCATTATTATGCTTACTAGCATTTGTTGCTTTAGGCTTTTAAATTGTACTAGTTTCATAACATTACCCCCAAATAAATATTTTAAAAAAATATTAATAATATCGTAAATCTTCAAAACATAATACAAAGTAGGACTAGTATGTAAAAACTTCAAATACTATAACAAAGGTATCCTGAAAAAGACCTATTATAATTAATTAATCTTAAATTTTGTTACATTGTTCATTAATTTTTGGCTCATATCTGATAATAATGCAAGTGAATCTTCAATATTTTTAGCTGATGTACCCATGTCCGCAGTAGAAGCTGCTATTTCCTCAGAGGATGCTGATACTTCCTCAGCAATTGCAGATGCGCCTTCTACCTTAGATAGAATTACTTCTTTACTTTCGTTTAAGTGCGCTATTGATTTGTTAGCTTCATGCATTTTAGGAGTAATATCGTCTACAGCCTGTGTAATAGTCTTAAAGGATTCTATAGCTGTGTATATATTCTCTTCCTGAGCGCTAAGTTCTGTATTTACTATATCAGTAGCATTTGCCATACGCTCTGTATCTGTGGAAATTTGTTCGATTAAGCTTGAAATATTAACCGATGAGGTTTTACTTTGTTCAGCTAGCTTCCTTATTTCGTCGGCTACCACTGAAAATCCTCTACCAGCTTCTCCAGCTCTTGCTGCTTCGATTGCTGCGTTAAGTGCTAATAAGTTAGTTTGATCTGAAATTTGATTTATTAGATTAGTGATTGTGTTAATTTTTAGAATGTTTTCTTCGACGTTTTTCGTTTTTATAATGAGGTCCCTAAATACCTCATTAACATTTTTTATAGATATTACGAGATTATCCATGTCTATACTACTATTATCGGCCATATTTTTAATATCTACGGTACTAGTATCAACATTTTTTATAAGGTCGATCATATCACTTAGTTTATTGCTAAAGTCTTCAATTATAGAGGTTATGTCAACAAGATCACCTGCTTGTTCTGTATTTCCCTTAGCAACATCATTTGTTGCAACAGTTATATCTTCACTTGATGAAGCTAATTCCTGGGAGATTCCATGGATAGTGTTTATTTGTTGATCTATGCTTGATGAGCTGCCTTCTACATCATGTAACATGTGTAAAATTGATTCCTTCATAGTGTTTATAGCCTTAACCATACTTCCTATTTCATCTTTTCTAGAAAGAAGCTTATCTGATATCTCTCCAGTTAAGTCTCCGTTTGCAATAGTCTCAAGTTCACTTACAGAATTATTAATAGGTTTTGTAATAGACTTTGAAATTAAATATGCAATTGCAGCACCGATTATGATAAATAAAATGGACACAACTACTATACTTTTTGTTAGTGTAGTAATTGAAGCTAGAACCTCACTTGACTCAACATCTATTCCAAGTGACCAACCTGCACTTTTTATAGGAGAATAACCTATATAGTGTTCAACTCCATTAGACTTGTATTTAGCAGCGGATTTTTTTCCTGAAACCATTTCTTTTTCAATATCTGCAATTTCCTTTAGAGATGAATCCTTCTCAGAATTTTTTATGTTATTGCTTTGAGACATTACAAGATCCTTATTTTCACTTGCAATTAATGTACCATCCTTACTTATAATATATGCTTTACCTGTTTTTCCGAGATTAATAGAACTTGTATAAGCACTTAATGCATCACCGCTTCTAACTGATTGTAAAACCCCTACTAAGGAACCATTTTTTATTATAGGAACAGAATATATAACTATGAGTTTACCATTAGCTTTACTAATTAAAGGATCAGAAACGTTAGGTGTACCTGATATTGCCTTTTCATATCCTATTTGACCCTTAGAATTAAAAGTGTCACCACTAGTATTAATGCCATTACCAGCAGCATCTACTATAGCCATATCTAAATGTCCACTTCTAGTTTTTTCTTTGTTTAGTAGCTCCATTTTAATGTTTATAGGAGCCTTTTCATCACCTAAAGTAGGATTCAGAGAAAATAGTTCTAATACTTTAAGTTGTTGGTTTATCTCAGCTTCTATAGTTTTTGAAGCTTGATCTGCTATTTCAGGTAGATCAGTATTTACTGTTTTTATAATAGCATTTTTAGATATTATATTTGAAATTATAGCTATACCTAAACATACTATAGTTATCAGTAGAATTATACTTAACAGCATTTGTCTACTTAAACTTTTAAATTGAATTTTTAGCATTTGTATTACCCCCTTTAAATAAATATTAAAAATAAATCAAAAAAATTAGTTATCGACTAAAATAGAAGCGTTTATAATAATTTTCGATTAAAAATGTAAAAAATATATATGTATATCGACTTTATACAGTAAAAAAGTGAAAATACTGTTGAAACAGTTGGAATTTGCTCGACAATTAAGAATATTATAGTGAATTTGTTCAAAATAATTCGCTATTTGTAACAGTGAAAATTAGGCTAGAGTTGTAATTGACTCTATTTACATTTTGATATAACATAATGATAAGAGAATTCTTTTTATCCGATAACTTAGCTACGCTAAGTTCCTGGATAAGGACATCTAAGAATCCGTTGGAGTAAAACTACTACTGATTTAAGAATTCTGTTTATAGCTACGAAGGAAAGAGTACTATAATGTGTATCTTCAAGAGAGTCGGGTTAGGTGAAAGCCGATAGAATGTGTATTATAGGAAGATGGCTCCTGAGCTTTTTGGCTGAATCTAATTTAGTTTAGGTCAAAACGGTTGCACCGTTATAGCACTTAAGGTCATTAAGATGAATTAGGGTGGTAACGCGGCGCTTCGCCCCTAGGATACTAGGGGTGGGGCTTTTTTATTTTTAAGTAACTTTTAGGGGAAACCCTATATAGAATGGAGGAATAATAATGACAAAGAAACCTTTTTACATTACTACTCCTATATATTATCCAAGTGATAAACTACATATAGGAAATACATATTCAACAGTTATTGCAGATGCAATTGCTAGATACAAAAGACTTGCAGGATACGATGTTATGTTCTTAACTGGAACAGATGAGCATGGTCAAAAGATTCAAAGAAAAGCAGAGGATAAAGGGGTAACTCCTAAGGAATACGTAGACGAGATAGTAGCTGGTATTCAAGACCTTTGGAAGGTAATGAATATATCTAATGACAAGTTCATAAGAACAACTGATGATTATCATATAGCAGCAGTTCAAAAGATATTCAAAAAACTTTATGATCAAGGTGATATATACAAGGGGCATTATGAAGGAAAGTATTGTACACCTTGTGAAACTTTCTTCACAGAAACACAATTAGTAGATGGAAAATGTCCAGACTGTGGAAGAGATGTTGAAGAGGCTAAGGAAGAAGCATACTTCTTTAAGCTATCTAAATACCAAGATAGACTACTTAAGCATATAGAAGAAAACCCAGGGTTCATAGAACCAGTTAGTAGACAAAACGAAATGATAAACAACTTCATAAAGCCAGGACTTGAGGATTTATGTGTATCAAGAACTACATTTAACTGGGGAATTCCTGTAACATTTGATACTGACCACGTTGTATATGTTTGGATAGATGCACTTTCAAACTACATAACAGCACTTGGGTATAGTTCAGAAAATGAAGAAATGCTAGAAAAGTTCTGGCCAGCAGATGTTCACATAGTAGGAAAAGATATTATAAGATTCCATACTATTATATGGCCATCTCTATTAATGGCACTAGACATGCCACTACCTAAAAAGGTATATGGACATGGTTGGCTATTAGTTGACGGTGGAAAAATGTCAAAGTCAAAGGGTAATGTAGTAGACCCAATTCTACTTTCAGAGCACTTCTCAGTAGACGCTGTTAGATACTACCTACTTCGTGAAGTATCATTTGGAAGTGACGGACAATACACAAGTGAAAACTTCATAAAGAGAACAAACTCAGACCTTGCAAATGACCTTGGAAACCTTGTTTCAAGAACACTTCAAATGATAGTAAAATACTTTGATGGTAATATCTCAAAGGGACTTATTGAAGATGAATTTGATGAAGCTTTAAAGAGTTTTGCAGAGGAAACTGTTAATAATGTGGATAAGTTCATGGACAATTTAAAGGTTAATGATGCTGTTGAATCAGTTATGAAGCTTGTAGCTAGAGCGAACAAGTATATAGATGAAACTGCACCATGGGTACTAGCGAAGGATGAAGCAAATAGTGAAAGACTAAAGGGTGTACTATACAACCTAACTGAAGCTATAAGATTTATAAGCACACTTATATCACCATTCCTTCCAGACACAGCAGTTAAGATAAACTCACAGTTCAAGTTTGAAGAAAATATTCTTACACTAGACAGCATAAAAGTATTCGGGGATATAGACTTTAACCTAAGCATTGAAAGAGGAGAAGTAATGTTCCCAAGAATAGACGTAGAAAAGAAGCTAGAAGAACTAGACAAGATAAGAGAAGAAATGCTAAAGGCTCAAGGAGTAGAAAAGAGAGAAATAATCCCTATAAAAGAAGAGATAACAATAGATGACTTCTCAAAGATAGACCTTAGAGTAGTAAAGGTACTAGAGTGCGAAAAGGTAAAGAAAGCTGATAAGCTACTTAAGCTAACAGTGGAACTAGGAGGAGAAACTCGTACAATAGTTTCAGGAATAGCTAAGCACTATGCACCAGAGGACATAATAGGTAAAAAGGTTATACTAGTAGCTAACCTAAAGCCAGCAAAACTACGTGGAATAGAATCACATGGAATGATACTTGCAGCATCAACAGATGATGATTCAATACTAGAAATTCCAATGATAAATAAGGATATTCCATCAGGAAGCCAAGTAAGATAGATATAAAAATTTAAGGCCGCTTACATGAAAATGTCAGCGGCCTTCTTTTATGTAAATTTGAATAGTTTAAAGTGGGGTTGAAAATGCTCAAAAGGTACCGAATTTGGATTTGTTAAATCTACAAATATAGAATCCAAAAATTATGAAATTAATATTATTATAGAATTTATATGTTAAGGATTTTTTTGTATTTACAGATATTTTTATGAATCAAAAAATACATACCAAAAAAAGCGTATATATAATAGAAGGGATTTTTTTAAATAAGGCCATATTACATTTATTAGAAGTGGGGATAATTAGTATATAGTTGATAGTTTTTACAATTTAAATCAATATATAGTTTTTATATATGTTCTAGGTAATTAAAAAATTAAAAACTAAACCTCGAATTTAAAAGTTGTTTTAGATACACATCCTTACAAGAGCGCAAACCTAGATGAAAAACAAACTTAAAAAAATTTTTTTAAACAATTGTAAATAAAAACTTTAAAGATTTGAAAAATGTTGTGTAGAAAATTGAAGTGAATATTTTTACAGTATTATCTGAATATTATGACATAGATAATTGTAAAGTTTTGGATGAAATTTTGTGTGGATAATTGTGGTAAATAAGTTTTAGGTTATTTGTGATTTACTGTAAATAAAGGCTTTGACAATCTCTCCTGTTATTTAGAGTTATCCACATGGGTAAAATAGCCATTTTCAAATTATGTTGAATTTCACAAAAAATATGCAGTGATAATATTATGTCATAACTTAGGACAAAATGTAAAAAAATGTGTTAAAAGGCAGGAAATTTTGGTTATTGTTAACAAAATGTTCACACACTATACTGATTTGTAAATTTGCCTTTTAATTCTCTTACTGTTATAATGAGCGAAGTAAATAAATTAGGCTAGTTTTCTGACAGTGTTACAAGCGCAAAAGGAGAATTTAAGTTATGATATTTGATTCACATGCTCACTATGATAGTGAGATGTTTAATGAAGACAGAAACGATGTTATAGATAAGATAAATAAAGCAGGGGTAACTAGAGTACTTAATTGTGCAGCGAATCTTAAGGGCTGTGAAGATACTCTAAGTCTTACTTCAAAACATGATTTCTTCTATGGTGCACTAGGAGTGCATCCACACGATGCAGAGGAGCTGCTAGGTGGTATTAACATACTAGGGGACATGTTTGGTAAGAGTGATAAGATACTTGCTGTAGGAGAAATTGGACTTGATTACTACTATGACATTTCAGATAGAGAGATACAGAAAAAAATATTCAGAGAACAAATGGTACTTGCAAGGGATTTAAATCTTCCAGTAGTGATACACGACAGAGACGCTCATGAGGACACATTAAAAATCTTAAAGGAATTTAAGAGCGTCAAAGGGGTACTTCATTGCTACTCAGGAAGCCCGGAATTTGCGAAGGAAGTACTAAAACTTGATTATTATCTTGGTTTCACAGGTGTGATTACATTTAAGAATGCTAGAAAATCTCTAGAGGTATTAGAACAAACTCCTCTAGACAGAATATTGGTTGAGACAGATTGTCCATACCTAACACCTGTTCCTAATAGAGGAAAAAGAAATGATTCCTCTTACTTAATTCATACTTTAAATGTTATGGCTAAGACCATAGGAAAGACTTACAACGAGACATGTCAACTAACATTTGAAAATGCCTCAAATCTATTTGGTTTAAAATAGATGGAATACTTTTGCTGGTTTACTAATAATATATTTAGTAAATGCCAATAGGCTTATGAATTTTGATACGTACCCCTAAATTGAGTAACCGAGAATTATCAAGGTGAAGAAGAGAAGAGGCCTATCTCTATCTTCAGTCAACGAAAGGGAGGTAAAAATATGACTAAACTAAAGGAAACACTAAAAGGACCCTCGGGGCAGAAGATTCTTATCGCATCATTAATTCTAATGCTTGTGGTTTCATTCTTCGTAATCGCAGGGAAAAGAAAAAAAGTAACACTAGCATATGATGGAAGGATAGACATCCTTACAACAAACAAAAGCACAGTTAAGGGACTTATCGAGGCACAAAATATAGTGCTAGATAAAGAAGATAAGATATCCCATTCACTAGATAGTAACCTGGAAAAGGATATGAAAATAAGTATAAAAAGAGCAGTTCCTATAAAGGTTGAAGAAGCAGGAAAGCTAAAGGAAATAAAAACAACAGCTACTACTGTTTCTGATATGCTAAAGGAAGAAAAGTTGAGCATTAGTGCTCTAGACAAAATTAATCCAGGTGTGACAGCGAAAATTCAACCAAACATGAAGATAAATATAACTAGAGTAACTGAGAAATTAGAAGCAAATTCAGAGACTATTCCTTATACTATAAAAAAGCAAGATGATAAGTCACTTTCACCAGGAACAACAAAGGTTGTTAAAGAAGGTGCTAACGGTAGACGTGAAATAGTCTTTAAGTCAGTATACGAAAACGGAAAATTAATTAGTAAACAAAAGATAGAAGAAAAGATAGTTGTAAAACCAGTAAATAAGTTAATAGCATCAGGACCTAAGAAGGTAGTCCTAACAGCCTCAAGAGGGGGATTGGACTTCACATATAAGAGTATTATGACAATGACTGCTACAGCTTATTCACAGGCACCATACGACCCAACTGGTGGAGGAAGTATAACAGCATCAGGTACTAAGGTTATAAGAAATCCTAAAGGTATTAGTACTGTTGCAGTTGATCCAAGAGTAATTCCACTAGGAACAAAGGTTTATGTTGAAGGGTACGGAATGGCAATAGCTTCAGACACAGGGGGAGCTATTAAGGGCAACAAAATAGACTTATACTTTAACCCAGGCTCAGAATATGAGAGATGGGGTAAGAAGACAGTTAAGGTTTACATTATAAAATAGTGTATAGAACCCTCAGGGATAGATGAGAGAATCCCTGAGGTTTTTTTTTATAAATTTATAATTATGCCAAAATAGTATTGTATGATAATGCGAAGGTTTTACAAATTAATGCTAAATTTACTAAATAGTAAACAGAAATTATATTAGAATATTCTATTTGAATGAATTTTAAATGTTTGATAAAATTTGGAATGTGATAAAAATAATAATTATGCATTAAAAGTAATAAAAATTAATAGAGATGATCAATATTAGGGAGTTTTTTAATTTATTTAAAGTACCTAAGGTAGTTATATTTGCAACTGTTGTAATTGTTGCTGTTATCCTATGAGATTTTTAATAAAAGAAGGATTTCAGAATAATTATTCTCAAATAGAATACAACGCTGTTATTAGCAATAAAAAATGTCTTAAGTGCGGGGTATGTATTAAAAGATGTCCAATGAAAGCTATAACTAAAGAATAAGGACATATTAATATCAAAAGTGATAAATGCATTGGATGTGGACTTTGTGAAAGTAAGTGCCCAGTAAGTGCAATTACAATGGTGAAAATTTAAAATATGGAGGGGTAAAATATGAAAAGAATAATTACTTTTTTAATTTTAGTGGTTTTTTCAATATCATTAATTGGATGTTCATCTAACAAAGAAGTTAGTTCAACATCTACTTCTAATGAAAAAACAGGAAAGGTTATAGTTTCAACTATGACAGATACTGAAGGTAGTACTCTAGGACAAATTATTGTACAAGCCCTAAAAGCAAATGGATTTGAAGTAGAAGATAATACAGGAACTTTAGGTAGTACTAAACTTAATAGAGAAGCTGCAATTCAACGTCAAGCTGATATAACAGTAAGTTATACAGGAAGTGGAATGTACTACATGGGAGATAAAACAAATGTAAAAGACCCAGCATGGAGAAAATTAGAAGATGGGTATAAACTTATTCGTGATTTTGATAAAAAGCAAAATAATCTAGTTTGGCTATCCCCAGCTAAGGCTAACAACACTGAACTTATAGCTGTTACTGATAAATTTGCAAAAGAAAACAATATAAAAAACATGAATGACTTTGCTAAGTATGTAAATAAAGGTGGAAAAGTAAAGTTAGCAACACTTGCCTATTGGGCTGAACCAGATGGTGGATTAGGAGACCTTGAAAAGGCATATGGATTTAAACTTAAAAAAGAACAGTTAGTACTTGGAGAGTTTAAAGCAGAGCAAGTAGCCAGTGGTGTAGATGGTCTAAACAGTATTATGGTATTTACAACTGATGGGATATTAAAGGAATTAGGTATGTATATCATAGAAGATCCACTTAAAATCCCACCATATTATGCTCCAACTCCAGTAGTTTCAGGTGAAACTCTAGAAAAGTATCCACAGATTTCAAAAATATTAAATCCTATATTTGAAAATATGACTACAGATGAATTAATGACAATGAATGCAAAGGTACTATCTAAGGGTGCAAGTGGTGAAGAAGTAGCTAAGGAGTATCTAAAGCAAAAGGGCTATATTAAGTAGTGTTTTAAGGAGAGTAAAATGAGCGGAAAAATAGATAAGGTATTAAGTGTTCTTACTTTATTTTCAATTATGCTTTTATTTTCCCCTAATTTTATTAATTTTAAGAAAATGAGAATTCAGACAAGTGTTTCGCTTAGCGCAAACACTTGTCTTGGTTCTGGTTTTAAATTTATATTAATAGGATGCATAATTATATTTTTATTAAGTTTAGTTAGAAAAAGATATAAATATACTGGGTATTTTTGTGGTTTGTTAGCTGGCATATTGATTATTGTTACTCTATATTACATGTCAAATGCACTTAAGTGGTTACCTTTAGATAAAACTCCCTATTCACGTTTAACTATAGGATTAACAATGTGGATATGGTTATTTGTTATGTATGGAATAATTATTAAGTCCTTAGAAGGTATCAATAATAAATTTCAAAGGTATTCTATTATTTTTATTCCACTAGCATTATTAATTATTTTATTAATAACACACAATTTATCTGGATTAGGGATTGTTATGGAATACGAAAGTAAAAAAGATCGATTATGGCTTGCATTAATAAAGCATATTGAAATTTCAATTTCTGTTATTGCATCAGCTATTTTAATAGGTGTTCCCTTAGGCTATTTGATAAATAGATCACAAAAGTTAGACAAAATAATATTTAGCATTTTAAATATAACGGAAACTTTACCTGCTATATCATTTATTGCTATATTAATGATTCCTTTATATATTTTATCTAATAAATTTCACGTATTGAGGAAAATGGGAATATCAGGGTTTGGCGTTGCACCAGCCTTTATTGCATTATTATTTTATGCATTGTTTCCTATTTTACATAATACAAGAGCGGCATTTAAAAGTATTGATAAAAGCTATTTAGAAACAGCTCAATCTATGGGAATGAGATATGGGAAGATTTTTCTTAGTATAGAAGTTCCTATTGCCTTACCAATTATTTTATCAGGGATTAGATTAGCTGTAATTTATACTATATCCGCAGTATCATTAGCTGCATTTACTGGTGGAGGAGGCCTAGGAGTATTTCTAGTAGAGAGGGAATCTATGGATCTTATGATACTAGGAATATTGCCAATAGTAATAGTAACATTTTTATTCGATAGCTTTATAAAGATAATAATTGAAAAAACAAAATATTAAAGGTGTGAATTTATGATACGTTTAGAAAATATCACAAAAACATATGAAGACACTTTAGCTGTAAATGATGTAAGCCTAAAAATAAACAAAGGTGAAATATCGGTTTTATTAGGGTCTTCAGGATGTGGGAAATCAACAATCATAAGAATGATAAATAGACTTATTACTCCAAGTAAAGGCAATATTTATATTGATAATAAAAATATTAATGATTATGACATAGTAGCTTTACGCAGAAGCATTGGATATGTGGTTCAGTCTGTAGGGCTTTTTCCACATATGACGGTTTATGAAAATATTGCTGTAACCCCAAAGCTTCTAAAATGGTCTAAGAGCAAAATTAATAATAGAGTAAATGAATTACTTGAATTAGTAGGATTAGAACCAGAAACATTTAAGAAAAAAAAGCCAAGGGAATTATCAGGTGGAGAAGCACAAAGAGTTGGTGTAGCTAGGGCACTTGCTGGAGACCCACCAATATTATTGATGGACGAGCCCTTTGGAGCTGTTGACCCTTTAAATCGAAAAAGGCTGCAGATAGAATTTTTAAAAATACAACAGTCATTAAAGAAAACAGTTATATTTGTTACCCATGATGTAGAGGAAGCTATAATCTTAGGGAACAAAATTGCTGTTTTAAGTGATGGGAAAGTACAAAATTATGATGACCCTGTTAATTTAATAATGAAAAATAAAAATGAATTCGTAGAAGACTTTTTAGGAAGTGAATATTCCTTAAAGTTATTATTAAAGTATAAAGTTTCAGATGTGTTAAAAAGCAAAGTAGAGTATAGTAGCAAAAATATAGTAATAAAAGAAATGTCTATACAAGAATTACTTGCGGTTATGGTTAAGGATGGTAAGAGTAAAATTGAAATTAACGATATTCAAAGCAAGTACAAGTATACTGTTGAGATTCAAGATATATTAAGTTTTTTAAGGCTTAATATTACAGAGAATAATTGTAATAGATTGGATGGAACTGCAAATGAACTCAAAGCTAAAGTCATGGGTTAGTGTAATAATAAATAGTATTATATTATTACTATTTACACTTTACTTTCAAAAGTATAAGGTTTATTTATATGATATTTTTGGCTCTAATATTGCCTGGGATGGTAGGTATGAATTGTTAGAGTTAATTAAGCAGCATATTAATATAGTATTAATCTCAAGTATTTTAGCTATATTAATAGGGGGGTCCTTAGGAATAATATGTTCGTTAAAAATCGGTAAAGAAGTAAAATTGATTTTTGAAAAATGGACTTACACTTTATATATGGTGCCATCAATGGCAATACTATATATAATGGTACCCCTTATGGGAACAGGAATAAAACCTGCAATAGTAGCACTTACAATAACAGGTATTGTACCTATATTTATGGCATTTGTTTCAGGAATAGAAAATGTTCCACATGATATTAAAGAAGTTTCTAAAGGGATTGGAATGAGTGAGCTACAGTGCTTATATAAAGTAGAATTGCCTATGTCTATTCCTGTTATTATTTCAGGTTTAAGAACTTCACTTATAATAAATATATCTGCAGCTACTTTAGCCTCTAATATAGGTGGTGGAGGCCTTGGAATGCTTTTATTTTCATCCATGAAAAATAGTAATCCTATAGCTATAATGGAAGGAACCATTCCAATATGCTTAATTGCTTTAATTGTAGATAGATCCTTAAAAAATATAGAGAACTACTTTGCCTAGATGAAGATTAACTCCCCAGGGATATATGAGAGAATCCTTGAGGAGTTTTTGTTTTAATTTTATTAAGGTAAAAATTAGTGAATATTTTACAAATGGTGATTTTGTTGGTAATATTTTATACAATATGAAATTAAACATTATCTATAGGGGGTGGTATGTTGAGTGTAGATAGGTTAATACTGATTTTTAATGTATGTATGATACTAGGAATCGGTATACCACTACTAAATATATTTATTGGAACAATGGGAGCAGCTTTTCATGTGGGATTCGATACAGATGCAGGGGGTGAAGGAGCTCTCCCATTTAATTTAATGAGTTTATGCTTTTCATTAATAGTGTTTGGTGCACTTGGAAGGTTTCTAGTACAAGGTGCAACCAATAAGTTAACTATAATGATATGTATAGTAGCATCATTATTTATTTCAATAATAGCTTACGTGTTATGTTTTAAGCTAATAATAAAAAGGCTTAAGGCTAATGTACCAAGGGCATTAACACATAATGAGTTAGTTGGAAAAACAGGAACATTAACACTAAGAGTGACAAATGACAAAGCTGGCACAGTATCGATACTGGACAGTACAGGAGCCAAAATAACATATGCAGCAAAAATGAGTCATGAGTTAGATACTGAGGAACTATATGAACTGCGTCAAGGGGATAAGGTTCTAATAGTAGACTTTGATAAGCAGGCGAAGGTTTGTTATGTGTCACCATTACAAAAATATTAAAGTAAAGGTAGGGAAGAATAATGGGAGATTTGATATTTGGTTCAGCTTTAGGAGTTGCAGGATTAATTATTCTGGGGCTTGTAATTATTTTAATAGGGATATTGAGTACATGGAAGAAGATACCCTCAGATAAGGCGGCAATCATTGTAGGTCTTGGAAAGCCTAAAGTTGTAACAGGCGGAGGAACCATGGTTATTCCAATAGTTCAGAGAATGGATATAATTACACTAGAGAATATCATGTTTGATGTACAAATAAAACAAACTAAGACATCCCTTGGGGTACCAATTAATGCTGAAGGTATAGTAGTATTAAAAGTTAAAAACGATGAAAATAGTATAATGGCAGCGGTTCAACAGTTTAACTGTGCTAAGGAATCTCAAACAGTAGATACAATTAGAACTCAAGCATCTGAGGTATGTAAAGGTAAACTTCGTGAAATAGTTTCAGCAATGAGTGTTGAAGAGATATACAATAACAGAGAAGACTTCGCAGCTAGAATTCAAGAAGTAGCAGGAACTGAGCTTGGAGAAATGGGTCTTGAACTTAAGTCATTTACTATTAATGATATAACCGATGATGATGGATATATAGAGGCACTAGGTAAGGAGCAAATCGCTAAGGTTAAGTCATCAGCGGCTATAGCAGAGGCAGAAGCTGCTAAGGAACGTGAAATACGTACAGCAGAAGCTATGAAGGAAAAGCAAATTAGAACAGCTGAAGCACGTAAACTTGGTAAGCAAGCTGAACTAGAAGCAGAGGCACAAATCGCTGAAGCAGAGAAAAATAAAGAGCTTAAGATATTAGACTATAGTAGAGAACAAGAGACTCAAAGAGCAGTATCAGATGCAGCATATAAGATTCAAGAAAATATAACATCTAAGGAAGTTAAAAATACTGAAATGGATGCAAGAGTTCTTGAAGAGCAACGTAATAAAGAAGTTGCTGAAGCAGAGGTACAAGTTCAAATAGCCAAGGAACAAAGAAATATCGAACTAGCTCAAAAGAAAGCTGAAAGAAAAGAAGCTGAACTACTAGAAACAGTAGTAAAACCAGCTGAGGCTGAAAGAAAGAAGAGAGAACTTGAGGCTGAAGCTAACAAGTTTGAGGAATTAAAGAAAGCAGAAGCTGAGGCTGGAAAGCTTGAACTTGAAGGACAAGCTAAGGCTAAGGTAATTGAGGCCCAAGGTAAAGCTGAAGCAGATTCAATAAAGGCAAAGGGACTCGCTGAGGCAGAGGCCCTAGAAAAGAAAGCTGAAGCACTTGCTAAAATGGATGAGGCTGGTAAGCTGCAAATGGTAATTGAGAAACTACCGGAAATAGCGAGAGCCGTAGCAGAACCATTATCTAAGATTGGAAATATTACAATCATAGGAGGCTCTGGTGAGGGTCAAAACGGAGCAAGTGATGTTGCAAGGTACACAGTTGGAGCGATGAAGGCTGTTAATGAGGCAGTAAAGGAGACAATAGGATTTGACTTAACAGATGTAATGAAATCAAATACAATTCAAGCTAAGACTATGAAGAACATTAACCTAGATATTAAAGGGTTACCTGAGGGTCAAAGGGTGAATGAAGCGGTATTTGAAAATATAGTAATAGAGGATGTCATAGTGCCAGAGGTAGATATAGAAGAAGAGAATGTTATAATTCCAGAAATAGATATAGAAGAATCTGAAACTGAAAGTGAGAAAAATTAAAAAGTACTATTAAATTAAACCTAAGCGGTGAATAACTAACAAGATTAAAAGTTATTTACCGCTTATTTCTATTAAGATGATATAATAGAATAAATAGTAGTCATAAAAGAAAGGCGTTGAACTTATGATAAAAGAACTTATAGTAGTTGAGGGGAAAGATGACGTTAGTGCAGTTAAAAGAGCAGTAGATGCTGACTGTATTATTACATCTGGTTTCGGGATTACCCCTAAGATACTTAAGAGAATAGAAGATGCAGTAGAGAAAAGGGGAGTGATTATATTCACTGACCCAGATTTTCCAGGGGAGAAAATCAGAAAAACTATAGCATCTAAGATAAAAGGATGTAAGCATGCGTATCTTCCAAGAATTGAGGGAACACTAAATGGAGATATAGGAATAGAGAATGCATCTCCTGAGAGCATACTTGCAGCCTTATCTAAGGTTAAGACAGAGGTTGAGAACCCTCGCGAGGAATTCACTATGACTGATATGATTGTCTATAGACTTTCAGGAGGAAACGATGCTACGAAGCGTCGTGATGCGTTAGGTGCCATTCTTGGAATAGGCTATGGTAATGCTAAGCAGTTCCTAAGTAGACTAAATAGATATTCCATTACACGTGAAGAATTTGAAAAAGCACTAGAAAGGATATAATAATATGAATTTAGCTTCAAAAACAAAGGATATAGTAAGTCATTTTGACTTTAGATTTGCAAAGTCACTAGGACAAAACTTCCTAGTAGATAACAATGTACTAACTAAAATAGTAGACTCAGCAGAACTTGATGATACATCATGTGCACTTGAAATAGGCCCTGGAATAGGAGTCCTTACTCAAGAAATGGCAAGCAGATGTAAGAAAGTAGTTGCTATAGAAATAGACGATAGATTAATCCCAATCCTTGGAGAAACACTAAGTAGTTATGATAACGTTGAAATAGTACATTCAGATGCACTTAAGGTTGACTTTAACAAGCTATTTGAAGAAAAGGGAATGGACAACATAAAAGTAGTTGCCAACCTACCTTATTATGTAACAACTCCTATAATTAATAAGATATTCAAGGAAGCTAAGGGAGTTAAAAGTATAACAGTTATGATACAAAAAGAAGTAGCTGAAAGACTTATAGCAAAGCCTTCAACTAAAGACTATGGTGCATTAACTCTACTTGCTAACTACTACTCAGATGTAGAGAAAGTAGTAAAAGCACCACCATCATGCTTTATACCGAATCCAAAGGTTGAATCAATGGTAGTTAAAATGAACATAAAAGAACCTGAAGTAGATGTAAAAGACGAAAAGCTATTCTTCAGAATAATAAGAGACTCATTTAACATGAGACGTAAAACACTACTAAACAGCTTAAAGCCAGTGGGTCTTCCAAGTGACAAGCTAAAGGAAGCATTTGCGGCAGCAGGAATAGATGAGAAAAGACGTGGAGAAACACTAACTATTCAAGAATTTGCTATGCTTTCTAATGTAATATATGAGATGATGTAGGAAAGGCTGCTATGCAGTAGTGGTATTGGTGTCTGAAACCACGAGACCTTCAGGCAGTGATTCTAGACAGAGGATATTTTGTATGCTTAAATTTAAAAAGCTATTGCTTACAGGTTTTTAATATTATAAGTGCTCTAAAAGACTTAATCATCTTCACAGTGCTAGGGATAATGCTTTACTTTTAAACACTTCGGGTAAGTAAAAAGCCAATCCATCTAAAAAGTCTTCATATATACAAAGACAAAATTCAATATCGTTATATAGGATTTGTTTGATTGTAAGTAGTTGTGCATGGGGCTAAGTCAATAGAGTCAAGAGGTAGAGCTTCTTATCTGTTTAAATGTTCTTAGACTTAGTAAGAAAGCATGTTTGAGAGAAGCGAGTTTGCGTCGCACTTAGTCTAGGAGCATTTAGGCAGAGTAGAAGATCTTCTCGAAGACCTCGCCTGGCTTAGCCCATACACAACTACTGCATCACCCTATACTTACATTAACAAAGAAAATTTCCCCTAAAGGTACATTTTTCATTAGCCATGCATATAATGTAATGATAACTATGCCTAGGGAGGGAAATCGTTGAGTAAAAAGTACAATAGATACTTTCTCATATTTGGTGAGGAAGACAAGGGCTTTGAGATATCAAGTGATAAGCAACCTACAGGGTACACTAAAATTGAGACTAGAAGTGGGAAGTGCAAGATCACAGTATACGCTCAAAACCTAAATAGGGATAAGGGTCCATATTCTTGTTACTTAGTAGACTCATCTAAAAATCCAGCTATTGTTGCAAATCTTGGTGAACTTGAAGTTGACGAGTCTGGTAAGGGAGAAACTGTATGGGAACAAGACGCAAAGAACATATTTGGTACAGGTCTTACTCCAGATAAATTTAATGTAGCAGCTGTAGTTAAGGAAGGTAACAGACTACAGGTTCCACTTGCAGGCTATTCTGGAAAGGATAGAACGCCATGGAGGGAAAAGATTAGCAGTAGGTCATTCGTTTCTGCTGAGGAGGAGAAAACTTCTTCAGAAGAAATTAAAGAAACTGAACAAGCTGAACAAACTACTATAGAAGAAGAAATTGCTGATATAGTAGAAAGAGCTCAAGTTGAAGTTCTAGAAGAAAATCAAGATATAGTTAAAGAAACAAGACAACTAGTAGAGGAATCAATAGAGGAATCAATAGAAGAATCTATAGAAGAGTCAATAGAAGTTTTAAAAGAAAGTCAGGACATAGTTGAAGAGACAAGACAATTAGTAGAAAAGTCAATAGAAGAGACAGAGGATGTACAATCTGATGCTGAAGATTCAGTAGAAGATAGAAATGATTCAATTGAATTTGAGGAAGTTGATAATGATATACCTGACTACACTAGTCTTAGTGACATTGACGAACAACTTCAAAGAAATGACGATGATTATATAGACTCTTATTCAGAAGAAGGCTTGAAGTTTGAACACTATGAGAATGAAATAAGTTTTATAGATTTTGACAATAGCTATGCAGAAAGTATGACTAGAGATTTTGAAGAAATGGATTGTCTAAATATTCCTGAAGTTAATAAAATGTATATACTTGAAAGCGAAGATAGGTTCTCAGATGCCTTCCACTATGATGAAATTATAGAGGATGCAAGGGATCTTAATAGATCTATTGGTTGTGAAGTAAGTATTCTTACTAGAGCATTAGAGGTAGTTAATTTAGATAAGGATAAGCTTTCTGATGATGTTAAAGTTGACTTTGATAGGCTAGATGATGAAGTCCAAAGGCTATTTAAAGAATTCTTAGATCAGGAAATCAGAAAGTATAAAAATTTACTAGAAAATCACTCATGTAACAATCATCACGGGCACCATGGACACCAAGGACATCATGGAGGCCATGATGATGACGAGCACGGGCATCACGGACATGGACACCAAGGAGGCCATGATGATGACGACTACGGGCATCACGGACATGGACACCAAGGACATCATGGAGGCCATGATGATGATAATCACGGGCATCAAGGACATGGACACCAGGGGCATCACGGAGATCATGATGATGATGACCACAAGCATCATGGACATGGACACCAGGGGCATCACGGATGCCATGACGATGACGACCACAAGCATCATGGACAAGGACACCAAGGACATCATGGATGCCATGACGATAACGACCACAAGCATCACGGACATGGACACCAAGGACATCACGGATGCCATGATGATGACGACCACAAGCATCATGGACAAGGACACCATGAACATCATGGGTGTGGTAAACACGGAGATCATATAGGTCATGACCATCATGATAAAGACCACCATGGTCATCATAATAATTGTGGATGCAATCATAATCATCATAAACACGATCATGGTAATAAGCATCATGATCATCATGACCATAAGAAAAAGGGATATGCGAAAATCCTTCATAAAATTCTAGAGGAATTTGAAGAGGTTAAAGTTAAGGGAGCCAAGGATATAAGATTCTGGAAGGTTCGTGAAAACCACAAGTTCCCTAATAAGGATAATGCACATTACCCATATCATAGTGCAATCCATCATCTAAAAATGACTTATCCATATATCAATTATGTAAAATACTTTAAGTGTAAAGGATATTACTACTTTGGTATTAAGTATGATAAGGATGGAGAAGTTAAATACCTTGTATATGGTGTTGAAGGGGAAAAGAAGGAATCACATCAACCATATAAGGGAATGACCGGATTTGTAAGCTGGGCTAAGCATGGGAACGCAGGTATATGGCTTATGTACTATAACCCATATACAGGATGTGTAATGCTTCCTAAGGAAAAGGATAAGAAGAAAAAATAGTAATAATTATAGAGGACTGTTGACAAGTACTGTCAACGGTCCTTTTTTATAGAGATGAATATGTTTTAGGTTCTAAAGAATGATATAATTATTTTAGTGAGAATTGATTATATAAAAGGGCGGTTAAGAAGGTTATGAGTAAGAGATGGGAAGAAAGAATTGATGATTTTAGTAGAGCAGTTTTGAGACTTAAGGAAGCTATAGAGGAAAGTAGTAATAATGTAGAATCAACAGTTTTAAAGGATGGAGTAATTCAAAGATTTGAGTTTACATATGAGCTGTGCTGGAAGTCTATGAAGGTATTTTTAGAAAATGAAGGTATAGAAGAAGCTAAAAGTCCTCGCTCTACATTCAGAGAAGGATTTAAGTATGGACTTATCAGTGATGGGGAACTATGGATAGATATGCTTAAGGATAGAAATCTTACATCACATGTTTATGATGAGGAATTGGTAGAAATTATTTATAAAAAAATAATAGATAAATATTTTTGTGAGCTTGAGAATATGAAGAATATATTAAGCATGAAGGTTGTTGATGATGATGTTTGGTCTTAAAGATTATGTAATAGGGTCCATAGTAAAGCAGTTAGAAAAATTTCAAGAGATAGAGAAGGCTATGATTTTTGGGTCTAGGGCAAGAGGAGACTATAAAACTACATCGGATATAGATATAGCTTTGTTTGGAACTAGAATAACTTCTACTAGACTTAATTTACTAAGAGATGCAATTTATGAACTTGATATAATATATACAGTAGATCTTATAAATTTTGAGGATATAAAAAAGGATGGTCTTAAAGAGAACATACTTAAAGATGGTAAACAAATTTACATAAAGAATAAGTAAACGAGACTAATTTTTCCTCTTATACACCAAAAGTGCTATATGCGAATATACTTCATATTAAAAAACAAGGAAATGATATCAATCATGTAGAAGATAAATTCTATTAAGGTGTAATTTTATTTCTAGAATATTTTATGAAGAATATCTTCTAGATAGGCGATTAAAGTTATTAGAATGAAATTTATACTAGAGTTTCTATACATGGAATAATCCATGACTTTCTAGCATTAAGGGTTTACTAGGAAGTAGGGAATCTAAATCTATAGACTAAAGGGGAGAAGACGTTGTATATATATACTCTAAAAAATTCAAAAAGCCTTTGTATAAGAAAGGCAGTTGTTGAAGATACTGAGGAAATTTTGAATATTTCCAATCAGGTTGCAGGTGAAACGAGTAATCTTTCCTACTCTAAAGGAGAATATTACATGACCTATGATCAACAGTATTCATATATAAGTAGATTGAAAGATTCCAGAAATTCGTGCTTTTTAGTTGGGATAATAGATGGTAAGATAGTAGCATCTGTTACTTTTTTATCTTCAAGTAGAAAACGAATGGAACATAGAGGGGAAATGGGTATAGCAGTACTTAAAGACTTTTGGGGAGTAGGTGTTGGAAAGGCTCTTATGGACTGTTTCCTAAAGTGGGCTAAGTCAAACGGAATAACTAAGAAGATAGACCTATTAGTTAGAGAAGACAATATACCAGCAATAAGCCTTTACCTAAAGTTCGGATTTCAGATAGAGGGAAGAATATCAAAGGGTATGCTTGTAGATAGTAGGTTCTACGATATTTATCTAATGGGAAAAACACTAAAGTAGGTGAGAAAATTGAAAAAAACAATATCCATAGTAGCTATTTTAATATTTACTATACTACTTTCTGCTTGTTCAGGTGGTGGTAGTGCAGTAGAAATCAAGAAAGCTATGCAAAATGCACAAATAGAAAGAATAACAATTACCAATGCGAGATATGCGGGAAGATATACGATTATAGATAAAAAGAGTATGGAAAGATTCAAGGGATATATAGAAAAGGCTAGAATAGCCAAGGAAGATCCAGGACTTGAGCCTGACTTCGTATTTGAGCTATATGATGGAACTAGAAGTGTTGGTAACTTTAAGTATATAGCAGGGGTTACGGATTCAAGTGAGGCTAACCTTATAGACATGAATGGAAAGCTATACAGAATATCGAGAAGTATAGAAGACATATTCATGAAAAGACTTATGAAGAAAAACGACCTAGTAAATGTACCAGAGTATTACATATCCCTTATTAGCACAATTATAAAGAAGCATGGAATGAAAGAGGGAAGCAAGGTTGTAGCTGATATAGGTAAGGACTATTCAGTTACAAGGTCAATAACCTCAGTAGACCAAAAGAGTATTCTAAACAGTGTAAGTGCAAATAAAATATCAGTAAATTTCCCAACTGATTCTAAAAACTTCGATTATAGTATAGAAGTAAAAACAGGAAAATATAACAACACATCAAGTGAAGCTGTTATATCAGTTAGGGATAAAGAAGGTAAAGTAACAAAATATGAAGTCTCAGGAAACTATAAAAGTGGAGATTGGGAGTTTCATATTAAGTTTAAATAGGGTAAGTGAAGCTACAACTAGGGCTATCAAAACCTCAATGCGGTGAGATTGCCTGCAGATATTCTAAAACTCAGTATTAACTTTAGCCTAAGTTTGGCGCAAACTCGCCTAAAGGCTCAAACATGCAGCCATACTAAGGCTAAAATTAATACTTTCGTTAAGAATATCTAGCAGTCAGCTCAAGCACATCGGTTTTGATAGCCCTAGTTTTCGCATGAAACTAATCCTATTTAAACAATATTACACTAGAGATAAGATTTTTGATATGACTTTTCAGATAGGTATAAAAGTCTTATTTATACATTAATCTTAACTACTTGCAAGACGCTTACTCTTCCATTCATAATCTAAATTCTCCCTTCATATATTGGTTATAGCAAATACTTTTATGGAGGGTATATGAGGAAGTTTAAGATTCTTGTTGTAGGCTTGGTGATTTCTTTCACGGTACTTGCTGTTGGGTATCTTATGTATATTATAAATAAGATTGAAAGTGAGTCTGTAATGAATCAAGGTATGAGGGGTATAATTCTTTTTACTACCAATAAGGAAAACTCCAAGGAAACAGAGAATATCCTAAAGGGACTTGGGGAAAAGCTTGCTAAACATATGAATATAAAGATTCTAGGATCTCTTGATTCTGTAAGTGATGTTGAGAATGTTATTAAGGAGGATTCTAAGGATAGTATTAACTACAATATAATCGAATTTAACAGGAGTAATCTTGTTAGGGAGAAGGATACTGTAGTAATTAGAATACCAGATAGAGAGGCACTTAATTATAGAGAGAGTTTAGAAAGAGCTGAGAAGATAAGGGATAAAAGTGATAAGATTAAGGTTAATATAATAGAAAGTAAAAATACTCCTAAGTTACTTAATACATATATGGGTATTGAGGTAAGTGATGCAGAATCATCTGTAAATGCCAAGAAGATTCTTGATCAATTAATACTTTTAAACGAATAGTATTAACATATAGGTGTTTATGTAAGAAAAGGTTAACTTGTAGATTGTAGTCTATAGGTTAACCTTTTTGTGTATAAGATTACAGAATTATGTGGAAAATATTTATAAAAATTGGGAAATTCTTTTGTTATTCATTTAAGTGGTTTATAATTATTATAAGGATGGTATGTAATAAGTGTTTTACATAGAGGTGATATTTTGACAACCAATGATATAGTGTTAAATATACTATTATGCTCAATTCCTGAGGAGATTTTTATAGTAGCTATGGCATTAATATTTATGAAAAGGTTTGATTACATAGATAAGTATTTATTAAAGATTAATTTAATTAAGGTTCTATCTATAGTAGTAGTACCTAGCGCTATTCTATCTAATATAATGGTATATGTTTTACATATTAATGAGAACCTTAATCTAATTATAAACATATTAAGTATGGTGATAATGATATGTATACTGTTAAAGACAAAGAAGGTCTTTAAGGTAGTTATGTATTTGCTTTTTAGTGTGGTAGTGTTTATGATAATACAGCTAACAACAGTAGGTATGATTTTTTATGTACTTAGTTTAGACGGAGATATAATAAACCAATCTGCTATAATGAATTTTAAGTTAACTTTACCTGGGAGAATAATTGAGTTTACTATAATCTACTTAATTTATCTTAAGAAAAACTCTATGTCAGAGTTTAAGATAATGAAGGTCTGGATGGGAAACTTTCCATTGAGGATTACTACAATAATATATTCTATTATAAATATATTTATATGTATGATTATATATAGTAGTTTTATAAATAATAACTCATTGAAATGTTTACTACAAAACACTCAAATACTTATTGTTACAATTATTTTTGTCCTATTAATATTGAATTTTATGCTACCGTGGATCATTATCCTTACAATATACCCCAGTGAAAGGTATAGAAGCAATGTAAGCAAAAAGGAAAACTAGTATAATAAAGAGTACACCTATAGGGTTATTAAGTTAATTACTATAGGTGTACTTTTTATTATACTTAAAATTAACATACCCATAAAATTTATTAAATTAATGTGAAGAAATATGTAGAGAGTTAAGGGAATTTGTAGTATGCTGAGAGGTTTTGTTGTAAGTGGTAGAAAGTGCTTTGTATTTTGAATTTCCTAGGATATAATTACCTTCGGGAATTACGTTAACCTAAGGATATTGAGGTGATGTAGTGTCATTATATTATATATTATTGAATATGATTTTGATTTCAATACCTGAGGAATTAGTTATAACCCTTATGACTATTATGTGGATAGGCAGATATGATTTATTGGATAGATATTCTATAAGAAAAAATTTAATTAAAATAATGATTGTTGTGGTAGTTCCCTGTGTAGTAATATTTAGCACTAATATATTTGTATTGAAACTAGATATGCATTTAAGGGTAATTACTAATGTTACAATATTTTCAATTCTTATGCTTATCTTATTAAAGTCTAAGGATGTGAAAAAGGTGACTTCCTTCTCCTTAATGGTATTTGTGCTTATCTTTATTCAAGATATAATAACTTTCTTGATTGTTGTATACCTACTAAAAATTGATGTTTCAACCTTGGATTTCTATCCAGGAGTAAACTTCCTTATAACATTACCAGAAAGAATTATACAATATGGGATAGTATACTTCCTATATTTAAAGAAAAATGCCTTAGTAAGTGTTGATGTTGCAAGGCTTTGGAGAGATAACCAGTTTTATAGAAGTAGTATACTTATACCAGCTTCTGTAAATTTAATTATACTTATAATTTTATATAATTATTTTGTAGTAAAAAGGTCTCTTGTTTTACTTGCAGAGAATTTACAGTTAATGATAGTTGTAATAGTACTTGCACTAGTGGCTTTAAATATTATGATCCCATGGATAACTTTAATGTCTGTATTCCCTAAGGAAAAATACAAACATAGAATTAAGGAAAGTGAAGAGGTTTAAGGGAGTAATTAAAAAATACACTAAGAAAGCTATAGAGCTATGTGCATATGCATTGAGGTGATAAATTGTCTTTTAATGAGATATTATTAAAAATGTTTATTATAGGTATTCCAGAGGAATTTTTAGCATGTATAATGATTTTAATAGCCATGGGTAAGTATGAGTTTCTAAGTAAAGATAAAATTAAGAATAGTATGTTAAGAATAATCTTTACATATGTAATACCTTGTGTAGTTGTATTTAATATAGAAATACATGCCATGAAGTTAAGTTTTAATGTTAGGGTTGTAATTAACATACTATTATCATTTGCTTTAATTACCATTTTAACAAAATCAAGGCAATTATGTAAGGTGTTTTCTACTTGCATGTTTATACATATTCTATTTATGATAGCAGAGATATTTACATTACAGATTCTTATTAATATTTTTCATTTTGATTTTTCTACACTGAATACTAGTCCCTGGTTAACGTTTATATTCTTAATTCCAGGAAGAGTGCTTCAATTATTATGGGTATATATTTTCTATGTTAACAGGGAGTATTTTATTAGGATAGGAATTTATGATATATGGCGTGAAAACTTAGTATTTAAAAAAATTGTACTTGTTTCTAGCATTATAGGAACAGGTATATGCTTGTATTTATATGAATGTTTTACACTTGAGGGTCATCATACTGGAATTTCACCAAGAATAGAATTTCTAATTGTAAGTATGATTATAATACTTCTCTTAATAGTTATAAGTATTCCTTGGATAATTCTTAATATAGTTATTCTTTGTGATAAGAATGTAAAGCCTAAGTGGAAAATAAGACCTAATGATAATAAGTTTGAAAATGAACTTTAAAATATTACTAAAATGGTATATAATGTAACAGTATCTAATGAAGTAAATACATCTTTAAATGTAAAATATAAAATGATGACTAATAGACAGAAGGTAGGAGTCCAGTGGACTTCTACCTTCTGTCATGTAAAATAAAATCAGTATAGATTAGATTCTAGTGTACGTCGATTGCATCAACTGGGCAGCTTGAACGTGCTTCAGCAGCTTCATCTTCATAATCTCCTGGAACTTCTTCTACTATAGCTTCAGCCTTACCGTTATCGTTAAGAGCGAAAACTTGTGGTGCTATAGATGGACATAGTCCACATCCAATGCATAGATCTTCATTAACACTTGCTTTCATAGTTATGCCTCCTTATATTCAAAAAAATAATGTAATAAGCCTAGGATTAGTATATTCATAATCATATCCAATGATATAAAAAATAAACTATTCCTAACGGATCATATCTCTAAACTTTGTATGAAGATAAACAGCATACAAAATAAAGCTATATTATATTTTATCCATATTTCTTTAAATTAATCAAATAGTAAATGGTAAATGAGTAAAACTTTTGAAGTAATATTTTTCATAATAATTATATTTAAAGTAATTCATAAACTTGGTTATTAATTATAGCTTTAGTGTTATATAATAATTTATCTCCCACGGCAGAATACTCGCTACTTCAGTGCGGAGATGAATGCCACATTGACTTTTAACATATGTAATTAGATAAAAGTGTTACTTCACTGAGTTTACTTCATTTCGATAATTACATATGTTAATATACTGATAGATGTTGTTTTAAATGTTAGAAGTTAAACACGGACGAGGATATGTCTATGTAATTCAGTATCATATAGTTTGGTGTGTTAAATATAGGTATAAATTACTCGTTGAAAATATAGAAAAAGACTTAAAAATAATAATAAATCAACTTGCAACTGCTAATGATATAACCATTGTAGAAATGGAAAGTGATAAAGATTATATACATTTACTAGTTGAGTGTACTCCACAGCATTATATCCTCAATCTTCTAAAATCTCTTAAAGGTGTATCTGCAAGAAGAATGTTTCAGTTACATCCAGAACTTAAAAATAGTCTATGTGGTGGGCATATTTGGAACCCAAGCTACTTCGTAGCTACTGTATGAGAAAATACAGAAGAACAAATAAAAAGATATATTCAAAGTCAACAGAAAAAGTAAGAAAGGAGATTTCTAAATGGCAAATTATGTTTTGACACTTCCGTTAAAAACGGAAAAGTGGCAAGAAGATATATTAGAAAAAAGATTAAATATTGCTCGTCAAATCTATAATGCTTGTCTTGGAGAAATCCTTTCAAGATATAAATTAATGAAAAGACAAAAAAACTATGGTCTTGCCATGAAAATGGGAAAAGGTAAAGAACGCAATGCAATTTTTAATAAGATTAGAAAAGATTTCGGTTTAACTAAGTTTGACCTAAATAAATATGTAAAACCTATGGGACAAAAATTTAAACAAAACTTAGGTTCTCAAATGGTTCAAGAAATAGCAGAGAGGGCCTTTGGAGCTTTTGAAAAACTAATGTTTGGAGAAGCTAAGAAAGTTAGATTTAAGACCTTTGGAGAATTCTATTCTGTACGTGAAAAAGGAAATATCACAGGTTTTAGATATTTTCAAGATAGAAATATAATGGAATGGCTTGGTCTGACTATGCAGGTAATTATAAAAAGAAATGATGAGTATGCAAGTAAATGTTTCTTAGATAAACTTAAATTTTGTAAACTTGTTAAAAAAGTTATCCGTGGTAAAAATAGATATTTTGTTCAAATGACTTTTGAGGGTGTCCCACCTCAAAAGGATAATCATAGTATATCTAATGATGAAAATGCTCGTGTAGGTTTAGATATTGGTACTTCTATACTTGCTATTGCAAGTGAAAAAGAAGTTAAAATCTTAGAACTTGCAGAAGATATTAATGTAGACGAAAAGCTTAAGAGAGTTCTTCAAAGGAAGCTCGACAGACAACGTAGAGCAAATAATCCTAATAAATATAATGAAGATGGTACAATTAAAAAGGGAAATCGAGAGAAATGGATTCAAAGCAAAGGTTATATTAAGACTAAAGGTGCACTTGCAGAAATTCAAAGGAAAATAGCGGACACGAGAAAACAATCTCATAATAAACTTGCTAATCATATTCTTTCACTTGGTCTTGATGTTAGAGTTGAAACAATGAATTTCAAAGGACTTCAAAAAAGAGCAAAAGAAACAATAGTAAATGAGAAAACGGGAAAGATTAATTCTAAGAAAAGATTTGGAAAATCTATTAGTAATAAAGCACCAAGTATGCTTATAAGGTTAATAGATAACAAACTTAAGCACCTTGGCCTTTCAGTGAAAAAAATAGATACTTATAAAGTTAAAGCAAGTCAATTTGATCACTTCACAGAAACCTATGTTAAAAAGCCACTTTCAAAACGTTGGAATAAATTTGAGCAAGGAAATATTCAAAGAGATATGTATTCGGCATTTTTAATAATGAATACAAAGGATAACTTAAAAGAAATAGATATAGATAGAGCAAATTCAAGTTATGAAAACTTCTTTAAGTTGCATAATAAAGAAGTAAATAGAATTAAAAACTTAGATAAAAAACAATTAAGTAGCATAGGGCTATAACCTAAACTACTTGAATTAGGGGCATAGGGTTTTGAACCGAGCCGATATGATTAACCCCATAGGGTGTTAATAGTTTCAATAGAAACTTTGCCCGATAAAGTCTTAGGGAAACCAAGCCAGTATTTGGTGTCAACCGATAGTGCTTTAGCACCTATCGGCTATCCAAAAGAAGCTTGGATAGTACCTAAGAACCTTGCGACTTTAGTCGTGAGAGGTTCAGATATTAGATACAGAGTTTGACCTGTTTTTCATAATTTTTTAATTAACTTAATAAGGAAAAAAAGGTGATTATATGAGCAAGATAAATTCAGCTGAGAAGTTTTATATAGAGAAGATAAGTGAAGGCTTTGAGATGATAAATAGAGAATTTACCCATGAGAAGCTACTAATACTTCTTTCATCATCACTTAAAGAGGATGGAAGTATACATAGGGAGATAAAAAGAGCCCTTGATGCTATATACATAAAGGAGACTAAAGGTGATGAGGCCCAGCCTATAAAGGATAAGTATAAAAGTCATGCTTTAAAGTTATATAAGGGACGAGAAACTCTTCTTCGTGATACAGTTATTGAGTGGTATTCTAGTAGTTCCATGCCAAGTATCATTGATTCCATTAGAGGGATTTTTAGATAGGTTGAAGTTTAATATAAAGAAAAAGCCACTAAGGGATTTCCCTAGTGGCTTTCTTTGTTCTCATGTGAATTAGAATACTATAGTTGAAACATCCTTAGAAGTTATAGCTGCTTCCACAGACTTCACTAGACTTCTTAGATCATCTCCGAATATATTATTCTGAAGAATAACATCAGCAAGGTTTCTTACCTCAGCGCTTGTTATGTCTTCCTTAACCTCTGGTATGATTATTGATTGTTTATCTCCTTGACTATCAAGGAATACAAGCTTTAGACTCTTTTGCATCTTCTATGCACCTCCATTTATTCTAATGTTTTAGCCTACTATTGTGTCATCAACTATCTCGCTTAGTGTATTTTTAGATACACCTTCCACTGGATATGGAAGAATACCCTTTACAGCCTCTGCAACTGTGTGGATTCCCTCATCTGTAGCGTTAGGTTTTACCTGCTTTAAGCTAAGATTCTTGAAAGCTATCTTTCCATTTTTGTCCTCACCTAGATTCATTGTTAATACAAGTGATTGAGCGGCTATTTTAGTTTTGATTGCCATGCTTATCAACTCCCTTCACTACATAAATGGATTGTAAAAGTGAAAAGGGGCAATGAAAATAAATAATCTTGAAAGGTTTTTGAAGTTATGAAGAGGTTAGACTCTATTATTTCATACTGATAAAAAGGTTAATTGAAGTACGTGATATCTCTAGCGTCTTATTACATAGTCTATATAATAATTATGATATGTAATATAATGTAAAATATGGAATACATGGAGGTGAACTGAAAAATGACAAGGGTTAAATACAGACTTTTAGAAATTATATTAGCTATATTTATAATAGCCATGACATTATCTTCATTACTTATAAATGATGTAAATACTGTATATGCAGCTGAATCTAAGGCTTTAACTAATGCTAAGGCAAAAATTAGTCACTTAACAAAGTCCCTTAAAGCAAATTATCTAGGAATTAAAAATCAGGGAATGTGGCAAACCTACATATCACAGTCTAGGGATTTGATTAATAAAATACCTAATTCAGAAAAGATACAAAGGGATGCTTTAGCAATAGAAGTTAATAAGGATGAAGCGTTAGTTAAAGGACTGGCTAGAGTTAATCAAGTAGAAAAGAGTATAACACCTAAGGATAAAGGTGGATACGGAAATTCTCTTAGCATCAAAAACGCAGAAACATGGAATGGATATTTGCACCTTGCAAAAATAGATCTAGAAAAAGTAGATAAATCTATTTTTAAGAAGCAATACGATGAGCTAATAGGTAGATTAGATAATGTTTCTAAGGTAGTGAAGGATATAGAGGATAAGTTTCAAGTTGAATATAGCAGGGTAGTTAAACTATACGAAGAGGCAAAGGAATCTAATGACTTGAATAAGGCCAAGGAAGCACTTAAAGAAGCTGAAAAGCTTGGTACCTGTGATAGAAGTGATAAGCTAGAGGAAGATATTAAGGAATTCATTAATGCAGGTACTTCAGAGGTAGAACCTGTTCCTATCCCTATAAAGATCAAGTCAGGTAATCTATCTACCGACTATGACATTGAACAAGTACTAAATGATATAGATAAGCTTCAATTAAATACTTTAAACATACCTGTAGTGATAGAAATAGATAATTTATCATCAAGTAATATGAGTATTAATAAATCAAGTGAAGAGAAAGCAATAAAGTTAATTAAGAAGCTAATAGGTAAAAATATAAACATAATACTAGAGCCCTATCCATGGATAGCTGATGGTACCTTATATGAGACAGAATGGAAGCCAGATAATATGAATACCTTCTTCTTAAATTGGAGGTAACTGTACAGTTGCAAAATATCTATAAAAATATGCTAAAACATATAAATTCTTTATAGATATTAAAATTGTCAACAGCCTCCCATGTTCATAAAGAGCATGGAGCGGTGGCTTTAGCCATCCAAAATCCCTTGAATTGCTGGAAACCCTTAAAGCTTAGTACACTACAAAGTAATCTGAAAGGATAAGCTTGAATGTTGCGAAAGTAGAAAAAAGTACTAAGATAGCATAAGGTTAAATCCTAAGTGCTTTATACAATAGGCAATCAGCAGGTAAGATTCTAAGTCCAATGGATATGAATAAACTTCAACGACTATTCCGAAGGGAAGTACACTATAAGTCAATAATGATAGTGGAAGTGGGGGATACCTATAGATAGGTAATGATATAGTCTACGCTTATGTGAAAGCATAAGAAGTTCATGAGAGAACTGGTAGTATGTGACGAGTACTATTGAATAAGGTCAAAAGTCTATAACTATGTATAAAGTCTGTTTAAGATGTCTTTTGTAATTAAATTAAATATCTTATCACCTTAAAGTTATTATTACAAAAATTGGTTGTCAATAATATGATAACTATTTGATACAATAAGGCTAGGGAGGTGATAAAGTGATAAAGTCTATAAAAGTTAGACTTCTGCCAACGAAAGAGCAGGAAGAATTAATGTTTAAATCAGTTGGTATAGCTAGATTCACATACAACTGGGGACTTAATAAATGGGGTGAACTATATGAAGAAGGTTCAAAACCATCTAAATCTGCAATTAAGAAAGAATTTAATAATACAGTTAAAAAGAGTCAAGAGTATAAATGGCTTTATGAAGTAAGTGCTCAAATTACCTCACAAGCATTTAGTGATTTAGATACTGCATTTAAGAAATTCTTTAAAAAGGAATCTGGTTATCCTAAATTTAAATCTAAGAAGAAGTCTAGAAAAAGCTTTTATGTTAGATATGATGCTATTAAGTTTGAAGACAATAGGGTGAACTTAGAAAAGATAGGCAAGGTAAAGTATAAAACTAATCACATCATACCTGGTTTACCTAAATACAATAACCCTAGATGTCATTTTGATGGCAAGTATTGGTACTTAACATTAGGCTTTGAACAAGGTGAAAAGCAAACCGAGTTAAATAATGATTTATCAATAGGAATAGATTTAGGAATTAAAAGTTTAGCAGTTCTTAGCTGTTTAGATAAGCCAATTAAAAACATTAATAAATCATATGAAGTTAGAAGACTAAATAAAAAACTTAAAAGATTACAAAGACAGGTTTCGAGAAAGTATGAGATGAATAAAGTCGATTCTAAGTTTGTAAAGACTAATAATATTATTAAGCTTGAAAAAGAAATAAAGCTAATATATAGAAGACTAGCAAACATTAGAAGTAATCATATTCATCAAGCAACGAATAGAATAGTAAAGCTAAAGCCCTATAGAGTTGTTATGGAAGATTTAAATATTAGTGGAATGATGAAAAATAAGCATTTATCAAAGGCTATTGCAGAGCAGTGTTTATATGAATTTATACGCCAAATGAAATATAAGTGTAAATTTAATGGCATAGAGTTTGTTCAAGCTGATAAATGGTATGCATCATCTAAAACATGTAGCTCATGTGGAGCAATTAAAAAAGATTTAAAGCTTTCAGACAGAACCTATATATGCACAGACTGTGGATTAAGTATAGATAGGGATTTAAATGCTGCTATTAATCTATCAAAGTATAAATTAGTAAGTTAATCACAGGAAAGATATTACTAATATGTACGATTCGTTGTATCGGAATTTACGCCCTTGGACTATTATATAAAACTAAAGTAGAGTGTCTTTGTATATTTGAAATAGGATAGGTTGAATAGGGAACTAAACAGAATTTATAGATTTTTATAGATTTTTGGCAACGGACAAATGTACTAAAACCATTAATAGATAATATTGCAGTGCCATACAAGATGGGTACATTCAATGTAGGAAGCAACTTTGTAATCATGGAATCAGAAGAGAAGGCTTGGTGTGACACTATAGATTATGTAAGAAAGTATTATAAAGGACTTGTAACATATAGAACAAACTTCTGGTACACAGCATCCTGGGATTCTAAAAGTATTGCTGCATACGAAAACAAGCTAAATAATAAGCTGTTTTCAAAGCTAGACTTTATATCAATTGCAGCATATTTTGAGCTTACAAATAATCCTACAAATACGGTAGAAAATCTTACAAGTGCAATAGAAAGTTCTCAAATATCCGTTGATGGACAATTAAGAAACCAAAATATAAAACAAGAGATAAAAAATTTCCATGATAAATGGAATAAGCCTATCTTCTTTGGAGAACTTGGTTTCCCCAAAATTAATGGAGCTTCAAATAAGCCTTGGAACCCATACCAAAATGACATAGTAAATAATCAGGAGCAGGCTAACTGCTTTGAAGCATATAGAAGAAAATTTGAAAATGAGCCATGGTTTCTAGGCTTCTCTATATTTGCAATAGGGAAGCAAGGGGATGACAAACGTTATTATCCAAGTGAAGAAAGTGCAGAAGTTATAAGAAACTGGTATAGCAAGGAAAAGTAAATATATCACGAGTGATTTAAAGCTAAGCATTAGTGTAAAAACAGATGCTTAGCTTATTTATAGCTATTATTTCAATTTCTTTTAGTGTAGTTGTTTCTTTTTAATTTGAAGAAGAGCACTTTAGCATTTCTATAAAACTCTTACAATATTCTAAAGGATAATCAGGTCTTATTCCAATCATATTTTTTTCTCTATATAAGATATAAAAAATAGTATGGTCATCTGAGCCTGTATCAAAGATAAAGGCTTCACACTTACCTTTACCTTTATCTATACCAAACTCATCTTTAAAAACTAATTTACCTGAAACAAAAGAAAGTTCTTTATCTCCTATTTCTCTATCATATATCTCAGAAATCTCCTCAAATGAATAGTATGTACCAACATTAAAAAGTTTACTTAACATAAATGTTACCTCCTAATTCAATAAACCTTCTTTTGTATAGTATTGAGTTCCCCCTTTATTTGGTCTAGGTCTTATTCCTAAATAAGTAGTAGAATCTACTGTTTTTTAAACTCTTTTCCAAATGTTGTTGAACTTGATAGGGAAGCCCATTCATCTTCAGTAAGTAAATCCTTTAAGCAAAAACTTTTTCCTGGGGGAAAGTTTGCTATTTTACCGATTGCTTTACATAGTAAATTGTTCATATTCATATCTCCTTAATACAAATTATTCTATTCATGTAAATTTTCTTGTAGTTTATATTATGAACTAGAAGGAGTAGAGATGCTCCTTTTTATATTTAACTTATCAATAATATAAAGCATGACAATAAGTAATACATAAGTAAGTGATGAAAGGGTGATAAGTTACTACAATATAGCTACAATACATATGCTTCAAGGAATTATATGTACTTCCCCTCACCTTCAAACTCTGACTGAAGGAGCTTGATACCACGGGACTTAGCATACTTAATCCCTCTATAGCTATATCCTAGATCCTCAGATATCTTCTTTAGACTATGACCTAGAAAGTAGTGCCTCTCGAGAACCTCTCTTTCTAAGTCATTAAGATTCTGTATATAGTCTATGATCTCTAGAAATGATGACCTTCTAAAGAATTCATCCTCAAGTCCCTCCTCTGAGGATATAGTATCCTCTAGGGTTATGTCATCACATCCATTAACAGGACTATGAATGCTAATAGTGTTATCATGTCTTGTAATCTCCTTTGAACAGTAGTATCTTATGTGGGAATATACTGCCCTTTTGGCGTAGTAGGGAAAGGGAATAGGGGAGTCAAGTGGATACTTCTCAATACACCTTATAAATGCTAATGACCCTTCACTTATAGCATCAGGTAGTATATCAGAGGATACACAGTAGTACTTAGCCGCCTTTAATATAAGGGGCATAAACTTATTAACTAATGCCTCAAGGCTTACTACACTTTCCTTAGCATCCCTTAGAAGTCTTTGTATTTCACACACTTCTTTAGAACTATTTTCTTCACTTAGTTCACATTTAACATCTTTCAAAACCTCACCTCCAAATTTCTTACCCTTAGCCTAAAGAAAAAGGGGAATAAGCTTAAATGCTGAATAAACTAGGGGAATCAAGGGGAAATAGGGGTTAATAATAAATGAAGGTGAAGAAAATATTCAGAATCTATCACATATAAACCTCGAAGTGAATATATTGGTAAAAATAAGAGAATTAGTACATAAACGTACATAAAACTACATAAACAAAAGCCGCTAAGGGATTTCCCTTAGCGGCTTTATTATCGTGATTATTAGAATACTATAGTCGTAACATCCTTTGAAGTTAGAGCTGCTTCCACAGTTTTCACTAGACTTCTTATCTCATCTCCAAAGACATTGTTCTGAAGAATAACATCTGCTAGATTTCTTATCTCAGCACTTGTTATATCCTCCTTAACCTCTGGTATGATGATTGATTGTTTATCTCCCTTATTATCAAGGAATACAAGCTTTAAGCTCTTTTGCATGTTCTATGCACCTCCATTTATTCTATTGTTTTAGCCTACTATTGTGTCATCAACTATCTCGCTTAGTGTACTCTTAGATACACTTTCCACTGGATATGGAAGAATACCCTTTACAGTTTCAGCAACTGCATGGATTCCCTCATCGCTAGCCTCAGGTCTTACCTGCTTTAAGCTAACATTTTTAAAGGCTATCTTCCCACTCTTATCCTCACCTAAGTTTACTTTTAGTACAAGTGATTGAGCGGCTATTTTAGTTTTGATTGCCATGCTTATCAACTCCCTTCACTACATAAATGGAATGGAGAAGGGGAAAGGGGCAAAGAATTAAAAAAATTTTATAAAATAGGGATTTAAACAAATTCCTTTAGCTGATTTGTATAAGGAGAAAAGGTAAAAAAGTAGGTAGGATTTCATGAAAATATACAGTAAATAGAGAAAAAATGTGTGTGTAATGTTTGGCAAATATGGAACACCCAATAACTAATATGAAAATAATTCAAAAAATCATTGTCCAAAATACAAGAAAAAAAGGATTATATGAGGAAAAAAGGTGAAAAAAGGAGATAAGTAGAAAATTATTGTATAAAAGTTAGGGATTTGAAGAGAGAGCGTGAAAATTTTATAAAAGCTTACTGTAAACTCTTTACATTGAATTTCTAAACATAAATGTAAGGTGCTACAATCTACTCAAATGAGATTGTTTTAACAAATCAATGAATTGGGAAGCGTTGATTAGGAATCGTAGAAGCACATAGGGTATGATTTTGGATAAATATCAATTTGGTAAAGAGTATACAAAAGAATTTGGAGGGAAATAACATGGCAAAAACAAGTAAGAAGGCTATCGGAACAGCAATGGCAGGAATCATGGCAGTAGGTGCTGTAGCAGGTACAGTTAATTCTATAGGACAAGTAAATGTAGCTAACGCTGCAGAATCAAAGGCTCAAAAGGATGCAAAGGCTAAGATAAATCACCTAATTTACTCAATTAACACAAACTACGCTGGACTTAAGAACCAAGCACAATGGGAAGCTTATGTAAAAGAAGCTAAAACACTTATAGCTAAGATGCCATCGGCAGAAAAGGTACAAGCAAATGCTTTTACTAAGCAGGTAGATGGAATATCAAAGGCTATTATGGGTATAGCTAGAATTAACCAAGTGGAAAAAAGTTTATTACCTAAATCACAAGGTGGATTTGGAAACTATGTAGGAATTAAAAATGTTCCAGCATGGAAAACATACCTTGGTCTTGCTACAGAAGACCTTAAGGCAGTAGACCAAACAGTATTTGCTGCTAAGTATGCAGAGCTAGTTGAAAGACTTAACAAAGCATCAGTGGATGTTCAGAAAATAGAAGATGATTTCAAAATTGACTACGATAAGGCAGTAGCACTATACAATGATGCTAAGACTTCATCAAATCTAACTAAGGCTGAAGCAGCACTAGTTGCAGCTAAAGATCTTGGAACTTGTGCAGAAAGTGATAAGTTAGAATTAGATTGTGAGGCTCTTATAGATACTATAAAGAATTCTAACCCAGAAGTAGTAGCAGTAAATTCAATTAATGCTACTCAAGTTGAAGTTAAGTTTAACAAAGCTGTTGATCCAACTTCATTATTTACAGAGGGAAATAGTGGAGCATTTAAGGCAACTGTTACATTTAGATCAATTGATTCAGTTACAGATGGTACACTAAGCGGAAAATTAAGCACTGACGGAAAAACTTTAACAGTTACTTCAACTAAGGTTTTAGAAAAGCGTTATGACGTAGTTATTGATAATATCAAGACTACAGATGATAAGGATATAGCAAAGTATTCAGCAATTATAACAATTAACGCTGATAAGATTGCTCCTTCAATAGTTTCAACTTCAAGGATAACTTCTACTACATTTAAGGTTGTTTTCTCAGAGCCAATTAAGTCACTAGGAACTGTAAGCTACAAGCTAGCAAATGGTACAGTTGTCGCTGGTAGTGGAAAGGGTGTTACTAACGATTTCGTAGCAGGTGCTAAGGAAGTCATTTTCACAGTTGGTTCAGATGTTGCAGCTAACAAAGAAGTTATAGCAACAATCATTGGAGCTCAAGACCAAGCTGGTAACCTACTAACTCCAAACCCAGCAACAGTTTCACTTGTTAAGGGAGATAAGGATGGAGTTGCTCCAACTGTAGCCTCAATAACACAAACAGGAGCTAAGACATTTGCTGTTAAGTTCTCAGAAGAACTACAAGCTAAGCCAACAGTTAAGATTAACGGTACTACAGTAGATGCTGGTAACCTTGTTAAGGATACTACAGATGCAACTAAGTACAATGTTACAGCTTCAGCTGTTCTTGATGGTGCTACAACTGTTGCAGTTGAAAGCTTTGCAGACCTAAGTGGAGAAGCAGGAACTAATGTAAATAGGGTTGTTACTTTCGTAAAGGAAACAGCTGCTCCTAAGGTTGTTTCAAGCGCAGTTGTTACTGATGGCACTAATAAGAAGGAATACTTAGAGTTTACATTTGATAAGGATGTAGAACTTTCAACTTCAAAAGTAGCTGCTACAAGTGCTTCATATGTAAAGGACTATGTAACTACTACTATAGGTGCTATTGCTGGAAAAACAGTTGATTATAAAGTTTCAACAAACAAGAAAGTTGTTCGTGTTGATTTAGCTACACTACTAAATGGTAATGATATTAAGGGAGCAGCTTATTCATTAAAGCTTTCATTTAGCGGTGTAACAAGTGGAGCAGGTGTAGCAGCTGATACTACTACAGCATCTTTCACTCGTGGTGAAGATGGAGTAGTTGCTAACACAACTGTTGTAGCTGTTAAGTCTGTAGCTCAAGGAGCAGACAACAACAAGGTTAATGTTACATTTGACAATGCTGTTGATGGTGCTTCAGCAACTAATGCAGCTAACTACAAGATTGATGGAGCTGTTGTAGAATCAGTAACTCTAAACCCAGCAGAAACTGCTGATGGCGTAACTACACAAGTTGCAGTTCTAAATCTAAAGGATAACTCAAATTCATTTAGTGGGATTCGTAATGTAAATATTGCGAATGTTAAGGCTTTACAATCTACTAAAACTATGAATGCATATGCTGGTACAGTAAGCATTAATGAAAATGTTGTTCCTATAGTAGTTTCAGCTAAGCTAACTGATAGTGATAAGGTAACAGTTACATTCTCAGAAGAAGTAACGAATGCAGAAGCAGATACAAATGACTTCGAACTATACATTGGTGGAGTTAAGGTATCAGCTAACGACGTAGTTACAACTTCACAGCAAACAACAGGAGCTACTACTTTAGTACTAACTCTTGAAAAAGCTGTAACAGCTGATGATATTGCTAAGGGGCTAACACTTAAGGCTCTTGATACATTAGACATACAAGATTCAGCTAGTAACAAGGCTTCAGTATCGTCTTCTATAGTAATTAATAACTAATTATATAGCTATAAAGAATTATAAATCTCTGTTCATGAGATGAATAATAGAGGCACTTTACTTTAGGAAGGAATTCCTAGAGTAAAGTGCCTTGTTTTTATGTTTATTTATAGGGGATATACAGTAAAAATGCATAAAACATTTATTATAGGTATTACCTATAGGGAATTAAGAAGGAATTTGAAGTATTTGGAAGAATATAGGCTACAAAACTAATGTTCCAATACATAGATAAAGGAGTGTAGGTCATGGGAATTATACTTGCAATTCGCCCTGTATACATCAAGGATAAAGGGGATTGTACCATGGTTCTTAAGGAGGGTACTAAGGAGATACTAATAGAAAAGCCAATAGATATAGTCATAGAGGATGAAATGGCATTAAGAATGGTAGACCTTAAAGTGCTAAAGAAGAAAATAAAGGAAATAACGAAGATGAAGAAGAATTATCCACTTTATCCTACAAACGAAGAAATGCTAGTACTAGTAAAGCTCAGGGAAGCAAAGGTAGTAGGTGACAGAGCATATGGATATATCAATAACAATTATATAGATTCTGTATATAATGGGGTGATAATAACTAAGGGGGGAGAGAAGTATAAGTTGCAGGAAAGTGAGAAGACATTTAACAGAAGACGAGGCCTATGTGAACTTATCGAAGAAGAGTTCCAAAGAGACTCGCATCTAAGGCTTATATATGGGAACAGTAGCAAATATGCAGAGGAGATAAAGCGAGACATAGTAGAGCTTGCAAACAAATATAGGTAAATATACCATAATAAAAAAATACAGAAAATACAGTAAAGTTTTAATTAGGGTATAAAGGAAATATAATACTGGTCGAATATTAATACTGAGGGAATATTAGGATAAATGTAGTAATAAATGTGAAAAAACTAGGAAATTAGAGAAATATATAGATATTCTATGGAAAGCTAGAAGTATTTTACCAAAAAGAAAGTTTCAAACATAGATGTCAAATGTTACAATCTACTTGCATGGGATTTTTTACGAGTGGCTGGATTGGGAAACGGCTGCGGATATGCGGAAAAAATCTACGGTATGATTTTGAATTAGAAACACTATAAGGACAAACCTTATATAAAAGAGTTTGGAGGAGGAAAATAACATGGCAAAGACAAGCAAAAAAGCACTAGGTGCAGCTATGGCTGGAGTTATGGCAGTAGGTGCTGTAGCAGGAGCGGTTAACGCTGTAGATCAAGTAAAGGTAGCTAACGCTGCTGAATCACAAGCATCAAAGGATGCTAAGGCTAAGATAAGCCACCTAATTTATTCAATAAACAACAACTATGCAGGAATTAAGAACCAAGCACAATGGGAAGCATACGCTAAGCAAGCATACGCTCTTATAGCTAAGATGCCAACAGCAGAAGCAGCTCAAGCAGCAGAATTAAATGCAAAGGTTGATGCAATATCAGATACAGTTCTTGCTATCGCGAGAATCAACCAAGTTGAAAAGAGCTATGCAACTAACCATCAAGGAATTAAGAATGCTTCACAATGGAGAGAATACCTTGATCTAGCTAAGGAAGATATGAAGTCAGTAGATCAATCAGTATTCGCTGCAAAGTATGAAGAACTAGTTAAGAGATTTAATGAAGCTTCAGACAATGTTAAGAAGATAGAAGATGCTTATGCAGTTGAACTTGCAGCAGCAGAAAAGCTATATGATGCAGCTAAGGCTTCAATGAACCTTGATGATGCTAACAAGGCTCTTGCAGCAGCAGAAGCTCTAGGAACTCACGCTACAAGTGATGCACTAGAAGCTAAGGTTAAGGGACTTATAGCTCAAATCGAAGGTGTAAAGGTTGAAGTTAATACTATTTCAATAGATGAAAAGACTTTTGATGATAACACTAAGGGACAAAGACTTTCAATAAAAGTAAATGGAGAAGCTATGAGTATAGACTTCCTAGTAGCAGCTGGATATTCTCTAGAATTCAATGCTACTAAGGATAGTGATGGATCAGCAGCTAACACTGCAGTATTTGGAACACTTCTTAATGCTGTAAGCACGAATGGTAAATTAGCTGATACAGTTGCTGAAGATAAGTACAAAGTACAAGTAACAGCTAAGAAAGATGGGAACATAATTGTTTCAGATAAGGCTGCTATTGAAGTTAAAAATATTGATAGCACAGCTTCATCAATTTCATCATACAAACTACTAAATGGAACTAAAAATCAAGTAAGTGATAAGTTAGTAGTTGGTGAAACAGTTACTTTAAGTGATGTGAAGGTAACAAATGGTACAACTGAAACTGCTATAACTGGAGCAAAGCTAACATCATCAAACGATGCTATTATATCAGTTGATAATGGAGCTGGAACTTTTAAGGCAAATTCATTAGGTACAGCAAAGATAACTGTAACATATGGAAAGGTTAGCAAAGAGTTTACTTATACAGTTGTAGCTCAAGAGCGTAAAATTGTAAGTGTTACTCCAGCAACTTCTTCTATTAAGGCTATAGCTGGTGGAAAGACAGCTACTGTAAAGGTAAAGGCAGTAGACCAATACGGAGATCCAGTAGCACCAGCATATGCAGCAACTGCTACAAATGCTACAGATGTACAAGTTGTAGAACCAGCTACTACAGATATAGTAAACGGTGTTGCTGTTGCGGCTGCTGATGCAAAGGGTGAATCAGTAGTTACTATAACATCAGGTACTAAGAAGGGTTCAGATACTATATTCTTCAAGGATAAAGATGGTAAGATTTTAGGAAGAGTTGGTGTTTCAACAACAGATGTTGAAGGAGTTAGCACATCTAAGATTGAGCTTGTTAAAGTTGATTCAGATGAAGATTACTCAGAAGACTTTAAGATATTCAATACTGTAGCAGGAACTAAAGATTCAGTAGTTAAGGTAGCTCTTAATAATTATACTTCAGAAGGAGTTAAATTACCTGCAGAAGTTTTAACTACAGCTACTATAGATAAACATGCAGACGTAGATGTAGCTCTTGTAGATGGTGATAAGGCAGTTGAAATATCTGCAGATGGTGCTAAGCCAGGAAACTATGACGTTGTTATAAAGCTTGCTTCAGGTAAGACTTATAGAACAACTGTTACTGTAGTAGAACCATCAGTTACTACTATTACAGGTGTTACATTCACAAGCTTTGCTCCACTTGTAGGAGATGCTATAAGTGCATCTAACGTTCTTAAGTTAGATAAATCATCAGCTGGAGATGCAGAAGTGAAATCACTTACTTTATCAGCGTCAACTCCACATAAGGTTCGTTTAAATAGCGATGGAGAGATATATATAGACAAAAATGATAACGGATCATATCTTCTTGCTGATGATGGAGCTGTTATAGGTAAGGTAGTAGTTACTGGAACAGACTCATTCAGTACACTTACTGTAGCAGACTTTGTTGCTGGTACTACTAAGCTAACAGCTACTGATAAGGGTAATGTAATAATATCAGTAAATGGTGACCTTAATAAGAATGGTACTATTGATAATACTGAAATGATTTCATCAACTACTATTTCAGTAAAGTAATTAATTCATAATTGAAATAAGAAGATGCTAATTGCATTGTATATATAGTAACGGAAAGGAAGGTATTCAAGAGAGAAATCTCTTGGATGCCTTCTTTGTTTTTATTAATAGATAAATAATTCATATTTATCTTTGGAGATATATTTATTAATATATATAATAGGTACAGTACTAAGGAGGAAGTATGAGAAGGATATTTTTTAAATTTACTATATTTTTAATTTTCATGTTTTTAATAAGTACTATAGGGAGTATCAGAGAAGCTAAAGCTATATCAGCTAGTTTAGTAAGTGCAACAGCTAAAGTGAATCATTTAATGTGGTCTCTTAAGAATAATTACTTAGGTATTAAGAATCAGGCACAATGGGAAGTTTACATAAAGGAAGCTAGATATCTTATAAGCATTATTCCTATTAGTGAAGCTAGTGAAAAGGCGAAGCTTATAGATAAAGTTAACACTTCTGATAATTTAGTTAAGGCTATTGCACGTATTAATCAAGTAGAAAAAAGTATGGAGATAAATTACCATGGCATTAAGAATTCTAATCAGTGGAAGGAATACATAGAGTTATCTCAGGTTGATTTAGATAAAGTTGATAAGAATATTTTTAGTAGTCAACATAGTTCACTTTTAGCAAGAAAGGGAGTATGTGAAGATATTATTTTATCTATAGAGCAAGTTTTTCAAGAAGAATATAACAAGTCACTTAAGTTATATAAGTATGCTAGAGATACAATGTTCCTAAGAGATGCAGAAAAGGCATTAGATTCTGCAAAGCTACTAGGTACTTGTAAGGAAAGTGATGACTTAGAATACAAGTGTGAAACCCTCATAAGAGATATAAAAACTTTAACAATAAATATTAATTCAGTTGATATAAAGGAAGAAACCTATGATGATGACAGAAAGAATCAAGTACTATATCTTCTTATCAATGAAGAAGGTATAAGTATAGAGTTCTTAAAGGTGGCAGGATATACCGTAGAGTTTCAGGCTAAGAAGAATGATGGAAGTGATGCTGATATATTTACTACAGGCTCTAAAAGCGATACGGGAAAGCTTAGAGATGGCTTACCGAAGGGAAGATATACTGTAGTTGTTATGTTAAGTAAGGGAAGTAATAAATACATTTCAAGTCCCGTTAATATAGATGTCATTAATCTTGATAGCAATGTATCTTCTATAGAAGGATATACTATACATAATCTAGGACAGAATGGAATCATTGATGAAGGAGATTTTATAAATAATAGTAACATTCTAGTAGTAGGAGAAAAAGCAACCATTGAGTCATTAGATGTTTTGATTGATAGTGAAGTATATAGGGTTTCAAGTGATATAGAAATTATAAGTAATGATACTAGTATCATAGACCTTGAAAATGGATATATCATAGCTGAATCTAAAGGGGTATCCTCTTTGACCATATTATATAACGGTGTTAGTAAGAAGATAAACATAGAAGTTAAGGAAGATGAGAGAAAGGTATCTACTATAGAAGCTAAAGACTTTGATATCATAACTCAGAAGAATTCAGCCTATAATCTCTACATTAAAGACCAATACGGTGATCCTATTGATTATAAGAATATTAAAGTTGCTATTCAAGGGTCTTATCAAATAGCAGATGCTATTATTGAATACAAAGATATAGGAGAAGCTATTCTCAATGTACAAGCAGGGAGTGTAGAAGGGCTAGCTACTATTCATTTAAAGGATAATGAGGGAAATCTTCTTCATAGTATACAGGTAAGAGTTAGTAGGATGGATAATGTAGAGAAGTTAAGTTTGGATATAGTCCCTTATAAGGATAGTAGTTATTCAAAGGATTTAACTATTTTTCCTGAGAGTTATGATATTGATAGATACATAAAGTTTCAAATGTCTCAGTATAATTCAGAAGGAATATATAATGGTAGAGTTAATTTAAAGGACTATAGTGTAATGTATGATAAAGATCTATTATCTATATCAGGATTAGATAATGGAGTCTTTAATGATGTTGAGGATTTTATAGTATCAGCTAAGAAGTCTGGAGAATCGGATTTAGCGGTATTTTATCCTAATCGTTCTTTAGCATATAAAGTTAGAATTAAAGTACAGTCATATAGTAATAAAATAGAAGGGGTGAATTGGAAGAGTACGACTGATATAAATTATGTAGGTGAAGTAGTTAATATATATGATATGTTAGACGTTGTAGAAAGTAGTAATGATGATTACATTAATGGAATTGTACTTAGTAACCCAACTTCACATAGAGTAAGGATTAAGAAGTCAGATTCTATAACTATAAATGGCAATATGAGTATAGGGGATTTATATCTAGATAAAGATGATAATGGTATATATAGTACTGGTGATTTGATCTTAGGAAAAGTGCATGCAAGGTGTATTGATCTTAATTCTAATTCAGCATCTAAGGATATAGATATATATGAAGGAGTAACCACTAAAAGAGGAGATAGGATGGTAGTTATTTTTTACATTAAAGATTTTGATGAAGATTTAGGTACTATGGGAAATGTTATAGAGAACAAAAGTATTAATATAGATGTTAAGTAGAGGGTTTACTAGATAGGGAATATTCTCCTGACAATTGAATGTGGAGTAGAACGGAAAATTTCAATTTAGATGCCTTCTTTGTTATTTTATTAGTTTTCAAGAGGATGTATTTACAATGATATTTCATATACGGTAAAATATTACTTTAGACATAATTTTAGTAAAGGACAATGACATAATGAATATAAATCATAATATGGCGGCAGTTAATGCCTATAATAACTATAATAAGAATATAAGTGATAAGTCAAAAGCAATGATGAAGATTTCTACAGGTGCTAGAATTAATAAAGCATCTGATGATGCAGCTGGAGCATCTATTTCAGAGAAAATGAAAGGGCAAATTAGAGGATTACAGCAGGCATCTAGAAATATTCAAGATGGAATATCATTGATACGAACTGCTGAAGGGGGATTAGCATCTATAGAAAACCCTAATCTAGTTCGTATGAGAGAGTTGTGTATACAAGCTTTAAATGATACATTAACATATTCGGATAGACAGCATATACAAACGGAACTTGCTAATATTGAAGCCTCTATAGATGGTATAGCAACTGATACAGAGTTTAATGAGATAAATGTATTGGCACCACCAATGGTTAAGTATACAGAAGATCCACCTAAAACTGAAGAACCTTCATTAGATATAGTATTTCTAATTGATGATTCAGCAACTATGGGAGAAGAAATACAAATGGTGAAGGATGGTATTGGAGGATTTGTGGAAAGTCTACAGGACACTATAAGTACAAGAATAGCTTTTGTCAGCCTGTGTGATTTAAATACAAATAATCCAGAGAGTTTTAAGGATTTTTCATCTAATCCAAATTTAGACCACATTCAAATTGAATCAGCATCAACTAGACCATATGATGCTATTATAGAATCAATGCCAGGAGGAAGTGTTGGTAGTAAACTAAGTTATAATAGCAACTCTAAAAAGGTATTTGTATTATTTACTGATACATATAATGAAAGTGGTGGAGGAACTAGTGAAAGTACGAGTAAGAAGGTAGAAGGAAGTAATGTAAAACTAGGATATGATAATGATGATGTTCAGGTATATAATTTCTTATTCGATGGAGATCAGTATGATAGTGTATATAAAGAAATAACAGATACAACTGGAGGAAAGATATACCACCCTTCAACTACGGAAGATATTAAGAATAATCTTATAAACGATTTAGTTAATGACATAAAAGGGTCTTTACCTGAACCATCTACACCAACTGAGGAAAAGTGGAAAATGAAAGATGTTATACTACAGGTAGGGCCTAATTCAAGTCAACAGTTTGTAATAGACTTATTTGATGCTAGGTGTAAAAGTTTAGGGATATATAATTTATCTGTATTGTCTAGAGAAGATGCAAATGATGCATTAACAAGAATTGATAACGCAATGCTTATGGTTTCAGGTCAAAGAGCAAATTTTGGAGCCTATACAAATGCTCTAGAGCATATATCAAATAATGTAGAGAATTCTAATTTAAATCTCAATGCAGCAAACTCACGTATAGAAGATGCTGATATCTCATTAGAAGTTATAAAGTCAGCTAAAAGCGGTATTCTTGCAGATGCATCTCAACGTTTATTAATAGAGTCATTAAAGTTATCAGATGGAATAATAAATATGTTAGGTAACTTTAAGAATATAAACTAGTAATAAATTCCCTAAAGGTATTATACCTCTAGGGAATTAAAAATAAGGTACATAATTCACTTATTTGTTTATTATTTAATTTAGTAAATGATAAAGTAGTTCTCTCCGTTAATTATAACTTTTCTTTTGTTTCCCTTTTGCTCATGTATAGCTATGTTTGCATAATGAAACATCCTATGATGATTTGGACATAGTATAACTACATTGCTACTATCTTGACTTCCATTCTCGGATAAAGGCTCCAGGTGATGACCCTCTGAATAATAATCGCCGTTTTTCTTCTTGAAAGTAAAGTTACACCCCTCAATTTGGCATGTATTATTGTATTTATTTTTTAAGTTATTAACTATAGATTGATATCTTTTCATTCTATTGATTTTAACTTCTATAGTTTCATTTATTAAGTCATTATCATCCTCTTGAAGGATTGCATATCCTGATTCATTATTCTGAATCATACACTCTATAACATAATCTTCTATGGTTTTATAATCTTCATCTGAAAGTTCTCTAATAGCATTTGTTCCTTGAATATGTGAATACCATCTATCTTTATTCGTAAACAGGCTTATCTCTGGAACTACTTTTTCAAAATCTATTTCATTCTCTAACTCAATTATTGGAGTAATTTCAATTTGATGTTCACTTATCCATCTTGGCTCTTTTATCCATGGTTTTTCAGCTACTTCATATATACCTTTTATGGCCTTTGATTTAGAGAAATAGTATACTATTATATCTTTTGCTTCTATATTCTTTGCATTATAAATCTTATCACTAAAGCCTAATAATCTAGGGTTTTCCTCATATGCAGTTATATCATGAACTATTAACCAATACTTTGGTTTATTATTTAAGGTTTTTTTCTTTACCTTTTTACGTAAATTCATATACCTAATAACATTTTCTTCAATACATTCCCCACTTAAATGTTCAAGTAATCTATTCCATTCTGTACATTCATAAGCTCTAGCAGCTTCATTTTGAAAGTCTATCATTGCGTCAACTTCATTAATTTTTTTTAATTCTGAAGATAACTTGAAAAATCCATCCCCTGGAATTCTTGTCTCTTGGTTTACTACTAGAACAGATATTAATGGTAATCCTAAGTCATGTGAAATATATGATAGCTCCCCAATAGGTTGTCCTAGATTAAGTGGAGTTATCTCTTGATTTAACTTTACACTTAATTCCTTGTATGTTATAGTTCTTTTTTTATTTGCTACATCAACTAATATAGTAGCAATATCATATAGCATATCTTTTTTCATATTAATCCCCCATAGTAAATACATTTCTTATACTAATAATACTATACTACGAATTGTATATATTGTAATTAAAAGTAAGGTGTCTGGGAGATAGGTTACATATATATCTTAAGTTTTGATTTGAATAATTTATAATAGCTACTAAAAGTCACTGTATAAATTATGATATAATTGTAAATATATGAAGTGATAAACTTATTACAGGGATATAAGGAAAAGAGTTTAGTAGTTGAAGGAATTATGAAATACTTATGGAATATTATTCAAGGCAGGATATGGAACTTTATATCCTGCCTACATTTATATTTTAAATGTTAAAACTATAAAAGGGGTTTAAGGAGAGGATTAAATGATTAAAAAGGCTTCAACAATTATCCTGGCTTTAGCTTTAACTGGATTCATTAATTTGAATTCCTCAATGGTTGTACAAGCAAAGCCAACAGAAAATAACCCATTTGCTACCTTAGACAAGGCTCGTGCTGAGAGGGTTAGCACTGCTAAGGGAGAGACGAAGGATGGAGATATCCTGAAAGGTGGAATATCTCTAAAACAGCGAAAGCTTCAGGAAAAGAAGTCATTAAGCACCCCAGGGAAACGATATGTCGTAAAGTTTTCTAATAATGCTTCCCTTGAAAAGGTATTTGAGATAGTAAGTAATTATGAGTATAAGCTAATAGGAAAAAGTGATCAACGTGTGTTTATGGTAAAGCTTGAAGATCTACAAGGCTTTAAAGAAAAAGCATCAGGATTTATTGAATTCATTGAGGAAGATAAGAAGTCAAAGCTCCAAGCTATTCCATCAGACCCAGGATATAAGTATCAGTGGGGACTTCCTGCTATAAATATGCCAAAGGCTTGGGATATTTCAAAGGGTTCTGAATCAGTTTTTGTAGCTGTTATAGATTCAGGTATATATAGAGAACATCCTGATTTTGATGGTGTAGATATTAGAAATGGAGCAAGTGTAGTTTCAGATGGGCCATGCTATGATGATACACAGGGGCATGGAACAAGTGTAACTGGAATTATTGGTGCACAGACAAATAACGGTGTAGGAATAGCAGGAGTAAACTGGGATGTAGCTATTGTTCCCTTTGGTGTTGCATACTACACAGGTGAAATATATGATTCAGACATAGCTATAGCAATTAACCTTGCTGCTGATATAGGATGTAAGGTTATTAATCTTAGTCTAGGAGCAGATAGTTATTCAAGAATGGAAGATATGGCGGTTCAATATGCACTTTCAAAGGGCTCTATTGTTATAGCTGCTGCAGGTAATGAAGGTAATTCAGTATATAACTATCCAGCTTCATATAATGGAGTTATAAGTGTTGGATCTGTTAAGAGTAATCTTTCAAAGTCATCTTTTTCTACTTTTAATAATAAGGTTGATGTAGTGGCACCTGGAGAAGGTATTTTGACAACAGCAGATTGGCAGTATTCAGATGATGGTGCAGATTATGAGTATGTTGATGGGACTTCTTTCGCGTCTCCACACGTTGCAGGAGTTGCTGCTATAGCCGCTTCACTAGACCCTTCTTTAACACCTGCAAAATTCGAAAAGCTAATTCAATCAACTAGTAAGGATCTAGGACCTACTGGATATGATAATTACTATGGTTATGGTCTTATTAATACTGAAAAGATACTAAACTCACTTGTGCATGCAGCTGAGTCCGATGCACTAAAAAATGCAAAGGCTAAAGTCAGTCACCTAACAAAATCATTAAAAACGAATTATCTTGGAATCAAGAATCAAGCTGCTTGGCAATCATACATAGCTCAAGCTAGAGAACTTATAAAGAAGATTCCAAGTTATGAAAGGGCACAGAAAGAAGCTTTAACAATAGAGGTAGATAAGGATGAAGCATTAGTTAATGGACTTGCTAGAATTAATCACGTAGAAAAAAGTATACAGCCAAAGTCAGAAGGCGGATATGGGAATTATCTAGGCATTAAGAACGCAGAAGCCTGGAATGAGTACTTAAGACTTGCAAAGATAGATCTTGATAAGGTAGATAAGTCTATCTTTAAGAAGCAATATGACGAATTGATAGCTAGAATGAATAAGGTGGCATTAGTTGTTACTGATATAGAGGATAAGTTCAAGGTTGAATATGATAGGGTAGTTAATTTATATAATGAGGCTAAGGCAACAAGGGATTTGAATAAGGCTCTTGATGCACTTAAGGCAGCTGAAGAGCTTGGAACATGTGATAGAAGTGACCAGTTAGAAATTGATATTAAGAAGTTAATTAATGACATTCAAGGTAATGTGGAAGTAGAAGGTGACCTTGAGGTTTAGGATATAGTGTAATGTGAAAAGATTTATAAAGAGCTAGAATAGATGTAAAGGTCTATTCTAGCTCTTTTATTTATATTAAGTTATGTGAACTTAAAAGGATTAATATTTAACATGGGTATAATTGGAAGTTAATATTCCTTTTATATAATGTCTTTAAATCAATTTTAAGGAGTGATGAATATGATTAAGAAGGTTTCAAAGACATTAGTAGGAATTATTGCATGTTCTAGTATTTTAAGTACCCATGCCTTAGCAGCTGAGAAGGATATAAGTATAAAGAAGTATGATGTAGAGGTAAGTAGTAAGTTATTTGTGCCATACAGTGGAAAGTATATAGATAGTTTCAAGGAGGGCTTTAAGCCAGGTTTTGGTTCAGGACTAACACTAAAGTCAGTGGATAAGAATGGTGATTTAGAGTTCTACGCTATAACCGATAGAGGTCCTAATGGTGATGCACCAAATTACATACAAGGGGACAAGGAGTTTACATCGAAGTTCTTCCCATCACCTGAGTTTACTCCTTCAATTGGTATATTGAAGGTGAATAAGGATGGAGCAAGTATCAAGGAATCTATTCCTCTTAAGAACAATGGAAAGGAGATTTCAGGGCTTCCAGTGACTCCTGGGCTTGTAGGCTCTACAAACGAGGTTGCACTAGATGAGGATATGAATAAACTTCCTTATGATAATAATGGTCTAGATACTGAGGGGGTAGCAGTTGATAAGGATGGCAACTTCTGGACAGTTGATGAATATGGTCCTTTCTTAACTAAGTTCGATAAAAACGGAAATCAATTAGAGAAGTATGCCCCAGGAAAGGGTCTTCCAGAGGTTCTAAAGCATAGGATACCTAATCGCGGCTTTGAAGGAATTACTATAGCACCATCAGGCAAGATCTACTGTGTTCTGCAAAGTGTACTAGATGTAAATGGAGAAACAGCTAAGAAGGCTCAGTTTATAAGAATAGTAGAGTTCGATCCTAAGACTAAGAAGACTAAGATGTTTGCTTATCCACATAATGTGAATAGCTATAAATCATCTAAAAACGCAAAGATAGGGGATATATATGCAGTAAGTGATTCGAAACTTGTTATTATAGAGCAGGGAGAGGACAAAAGTGGTAAGATGAATAACCTGATTTATTCTGTTAATCTAGCTGGTGCCACGGACATATCAAATAAAAAGTATCAAGGTAAGGAATTAGAATATGCCACTTCTAAGGAAATTCTAAATCTAAAGGGTATAAGATTTGCTAAGAAGGAGCTTCTGGTTGACCTAGTTAAGTATGGATGGGATAAGGAAAAGGTTGAAGGAATGTGTGTACTTCCTGATAAGAAGAGCATAGCTATAGTTAATGATAATGACTTTGGAATGGCTGTAGATGTAAATGATCCTAGTGTAGAGAATGCTGATATAACTGATTATGTATATGATAGTAAAACTAAGAAGTATACATATGAAGGAAAGGAAGCAAATGCTAAGATATCATTTGTAAAGAATAGTATAGAAGAAAGAAATCCTGTTCTATGGCTTATTGATATGAATAAGCCTATAGGTTAGAGGATGATTTTTAGAAGGTACTTAGGAGAAAGGTCTCCTAGGTATCTTCCTTTTTTTACTTCTGATCAAAAATCTATAGGACTTTTGATGATTAGTATTGTATGGTAATATTATATATAAAGCTACAATATATGGAATATATCTTAAGGATATAGGGGAGAGGATATTAGTGAAGATTAATAAGAGGTTAATAGGGATGATGACTGTAGCGGTTATGGCGTGTTCAACACTTTCTACAGTATTAATACCTAGTAGAAGTAGTATTGCCTATGCCTATGATTCTCAGACTTTAAGAGATGCTAAGGCTCAGATAAGACACTTAGAAAGTTCAATTAAGACTAACTATCTAGGAATCAAGAATCAAGCAACTTGGGAACTTTATATAAAGAATGCAAGACAGCTTATAAGTGAACTTCCAAGGTATGAGTATAGAAAAAATACAGATTTAGTAACTAAGCTTAACAAAATCGAATTATTGGTTAATGCTGTTGGAAGTATTAATCATGTAGAGAAAAGCATGCAGTCAAATTATCATGGAATAGGAAATGCTGAGGTCTGGAGGGTTTATCTAAAGACTGCTAGTGATAATCTAGATAAGGTAGATAAAGATGCTTTTTATACTCAGTATAAAAGCTTACTTCAGAGAAAGGATAAGTGCGAATCTATAGTTAGTAGAATCCTGGAGAGCTTTGAAGCAGCTTATTTTCAAGCTGTGAAACTGCATAATGAAGCTATAAGCTCATCGAGTTTAGTTAAGGCAGAAAGCGCCTTAAGTAGAGCTAAGAATCTTGGAAAGTCTCCAAGGACAGAGAGTCTAATTAAGGAGATTAATAAGCTTATACTAAGACTTGAAAATGGCGAGAGTACCGAGGGACTTATAATCAAGGAGGTTGTATCTGTTAAGTCTGCTTATATTAAGGATTACTATACCTATGATGGTTATACTGACCTAGAGGTAGAGTTTAGTGGTCCTATGGAATATATTCATGAAGGTGACTTTACTTATAAGGTAGATGGTAAGGTATATAAGGCAAGTGAGGTTATATTAACAGGTATAAATAGATGGAAGATACGTTTCTATGGTACACCAAGTTCAAGTAGTCAAAGTATAATGTCACTTGAAGTAGCAGCGAACCCTAAGTCATATGGTAAAGGTGGAGGTGCATTAAAGACAGGGAATACCTACCTAGAAACAAGGGCATTTAAAGTTAGTGATATTAAATTCCAAGAGGGCTATAGAAGTGGTGTTAATGGAGATGAGAAGATAGAAATATTCTTCTCAAATGATATAGATCCTAAGAGTATAATGTCTACGTGGGATGGCATTGGTTCTAAGGTAGTGACTGTTCCTTTCACTATAAATGGATATAATAATACGGATATTAATCTACCTGGAATAGGGAAGATGTCTCTAGTAGCAGATACTGGAGTTGTGATTCCTCAGTATACACTGGCACCTAGCATAATTACAGAGAACTTTAAGCTAGAAAGTGCAACATATGAATTAACAAGTAAGAATAAACTAACTATAACTTTAAATGGACTAGATGCTAAGTATGTAAATGCAGCGCTAAAGTTTAAGGCTACACTTACAATTAGTAATGAATATCTAAAAAACACAGGTGGAGTATATTATAATTCTAGTTCTAAGTCATTTGAGACTACTGGAAGGTTCTCAAGTGAAGAGGCTAAACTTAATATAGATTATACAAGTTCAAGTGATAACAAGATAAGCCTTAGTAATAATTATGGAAGTAATATGATAGTTGAAAGCTATACTAAGGGGATAACCCTAGATACAAGTAATTTCAATAGCTTATCAAAATACGGTTCACTTAAAGTAAAGCTGGATACATCACTTCCACATGGAGTTCATGGACTATATGCTGTAGCTACTAGTGATGGATATGGAAGGTGTAGCATTAGGTTCTATGGAACTGCATTTGATACTGTGAATTATAGAAGTATAACAGTTCTCATCAGAGATGAGGTGAATAAGAATATAGGTATATACCCTAAGGAAACTAGGATAAATCTTACGCTATGGACGGATAGTGCAGGAAATCTTAATGTATATACTAGATAATACAAGAAAAAGCTTAGTTGAAGTGGAAACTTCAACTAAGCTTTTGTTATTTTTATTAAAATTTATCTTGTTTTAGAAGTAGCTTAGACTACTCTTACTTTTAGTTCTTGATGATAGGGATTTCTCAAATTTATCTATAATCTCTTTGAAGTTATTAGATAGGACTTCAATATCTTCTTTGCTTACATCATCAATATGTATACCAATGCTTACAGTTACTACACAATCTAGTGCAGTTGCTAGGTGTTTTGCAGCATAACGTGCATATTCATCTTCCTTATGCTCTTGAATGCATAAAACGCTTGTAGTTGCACTTCTCTTGTTTTCACCTTTAAGTGAGCTTGGTATTGCTATTCCAACTGCTCCTATGTGGTACTTTTCTCCACCACCAATAGTTATATTTAGGGCCTCGCCACACCATATAGCAAACCCTTCAACAACGTATTTGCCAGTTCCGACTCTCTCTCTAATACTATTCATTTAAGTTTAAGCACCTCCTTGACTTTTATTTTCCCATAGCTTAGCAGTGCTAGGATTCCATGACTTATAAGAATCCTTGGGAGTTAAAAAATCTCTCATTCAATAATTCTGTGTATTAATCAATGAATTTAATCAATTATTTGCCTATTAGTAATGTTTTGATTTCTATATTTAGAGTTACTATGTACTGATATTGTAGCAGATAGATAAGAGTCAATCAATTATATAAGTGCACTTAAGAGCCTTTAATAAAGCTTAAGTAAAACCTTAAAGGAGATAAAACTAATGAATTAGTATTTTGATTATGTATGAGAATTAAAGGTAGTTAAGGCATTGCTAAATATGGATTTACTATGAATTGATGGAAGTAATAGCATGTTATTTATATATGTAATTTAAGGTTATTTAGGGAATTATAGTTAAATTGTTAAGTAGAATTTAAATAAAAAGTAGATGCACTGGAAATTATGGGGTTGGATTTGTCTGAAGATGATATTTGATGTCGGAATATGTAGAAATATTAAAATAGATATACTAAAAGTAATGTAGTATATTATGAAATATAAAGATATTTCAGAAAAGTTATAAAGAGTTATATAATTAGAATTTTTACCTTTAGCTATAGGGTTACAATATACATGCATGGTTATTAAGTTTACTCAGGGTATTTAAGATTAATAAGAATATGAATTATTAGGGGGAAAGTTTTTATGTTAGATAATAAAACTTTTAAGGAAATGTTCAAAATAGATGTACCAAAGGGAGTGCTGTTTTATCCATGCTCAGGAAGTGACACCTATGAGCCTATTTCATTATTTATAGATTCAGTTGATGAGTTCCACTTTACAGATATAAATGAAGAGGAGTTAAGACTGCCGACTCTAGAAGTTAAGGATAGTAAAGTCTCTAGTATAGATGGAAGTCTAAATCTAGGTGCTTTCCTAAGAAAAAACTTAGAGCTAGACCTTGGTTCGCTTACAATTCCTACTAGGGGAGAGAAACACATTTGGACACTAGAGGGAGAAGATTCTAGAAGTATTGAGATTTATAAGCATTTTCTAGATGGTGCTGTAACACTTATGTCACTTGAGGATATTTCAGTGTTCTTCTATAGGAGAGATACTTCAAAGATAGATGGAAGTGGTCAATGGTGGATGGGTAAGGATTTACTTGAGATACTTGTAGAGAAAATGGTTGATGGAGGAATAATCCTAACCGATGGTTCCGATCCTAATCCAGAGGAGTGGAATAGACCATGGAGAAGCTTACTATATACAAGTGAGGATAAGGAAAGCTTTAGATATTTTAATAGGGAATTTGAGTACATTGGAGAAATTAACTCTGATATCAGAAAAGTTCATGCATGGCGTGTAAATAAATACTAATGATAATTAGGGACTGTTGAAAGTAGAATTTTCAGCAGTCCCTTTCTTCTGTCCTAAAATTGTAGTTTATATAAGCGTTCACATAATAAAGGGGGTATGAATAGTATGAACTCCAAAATGGATGTAGCTAGAAATAAATTTAAAATGAGGTGATAGTATGGCTTTTAATGATAACATTTTAGATGTAGTTGATGAAATTCCAAATTCTGATGAAGTAGCTAGATTGCTTCTTGCATCACTTGCACAGGAGCAATTGGAACTAGGAAGATTAATAGGTGCCCAGGCTGATAAAATCGAACATGTTATAGGTATATTGCCTGTAGAAAGAAGTGTAGATAGTTTAACACTTGAAGAAATAGAGGAAGTTGATAGAGGGGTTGAAAGAGCTCTAAGACTTATTATACAGAAGGAAATGTTAATAGGGTTTCAACTGCAGAATATATTAGATTTCCTAGGAGGGGAAGGTGATATTAATATTGTAGTTCCATGCAAAGGGAGTTGTGGGGTAGGAGGAAACTCATCTTCAATATTATCTGGAGGTGAAAGCGCTATATTGTTTGCTAGTGTATGTAGTCCCTGTTCAGGAAATGTACAAGATGGTAATATAACTTTCGAGGAAAAGGATAGTGCAGGAACAACAATAAAAAAGCTTACAGCAAACCAACTTTCATTAAAAATAACAAAGTGCGATATAGGAAGTACTTCTCGTTCAATTACATTAACCGGTAGTGGTACTGTAGTAAATGGAGTGAATACTGACCCTATTAAGAGACAATTTATTCTTATTATAACCACTGGTGATGGAAATGATAGTTTTAACTTAACAATTTCAGATGGTTATACTACTGGATCTATTGGGGTGCCAGCGAATGCATACACTATAGAAAGTTGTCCTATAGATGGCTCAGGTGGGGTAGTTACTCCTGAAGTGCCAGCTGAAGAACCTATTCCAGAAACTCCTATTGGATAACCATTAGTAAAGGGCTGCTTCAAAATAAAATTTGTAGCAGCCCTTTTCATTCTGTATTAGACATTGAAAGTTCATTTGGTTAATACTAGATTTCCTTAATTAGTCTAGGAGAATATGATACATAAGTATTTAATCATTATCTGGATTTGCCTCTTCAAACAAAGCCTTAGCATCCTCAAGCTTAGATCTAACATCACTTAAAATTACAACAAATATAGCCGCAGAAGATAACTTCTTAAACTCATCTAAGGCCTTCTTAGCCTTTTCTCTATAATCACTATCATCAGAGTTGAGATTCGTAAAAAGTTCTATAACAGGTTTTGCTTCTTCTTCAGCATCAGCCTTTTTTATAAGTTCTATTGCATCAAAATATTTATAGAATAGATGAACATCTCCCTTGATTAGCTGCTTATCTTCCTCTGATAATGCATTATATAAATCTATGACTTTTCTAGCTTCATCTATATTCTTTTTATCCTCAGCATCAAGTGCCTTTAATAAATTTACTACTTCTAGTGCTTTACCTGTATAATCAATCATATTTATCCTCCCTATATATTAAAAAATAAAACTTCTGTCTTAATATATGGTTTTCAATATATACAAGTTTTATTCTCATTAAAGGATATGAGGTTCATATTATTAACTGGTAGAAGTGAGAGAGTTGTAGAAAGTATAATAATTACTTTAATTACATCCAAGTAGTGATTTTAACTTATTAATTATATTTTGTTTAGCTTCAGGTGTTTCTGCAAGCATATGATGATTTAGTAACAGTACACACATTTGAATCAGCAGAGGGAAACAGGAATAATACTCTTGAGAAAATATCTATAAAAAGATCCCCTATACCAGTTGGTGTAATAATAGTGAAAATCTATTATACATTACAAATATTGGTTGATATACTAATTGGGGGAATATGTAAGATTATGAGAATTAATATAGAGATAAAACGTAATTTGTAAATTAAAAGAAAGTAAAGGAGGGATTCTATGAAAAAAGTAAATTTTAGATGGGAAACACTTTTACCACTTATATCTTCTGTTTTTGCACTTACTTTACATGTTTTTTTGCCTAAACATGAGGATATTATGACTAAGGACTATAACTACTTCACATACTTTATGCTGTCCTTGTCTATTATTTTACTGATTTTAACTATAGTATCTATTTTTAATGAAAAGCTTAGAGTTAAGTATGCCTATAAGTCATGGTTTATAGCGGGAATGATTGCGTTGCTTAATATTTATAATTTAGTAACATTAAAGTTTTTGCTATTGCACCAAGTTTACTTTCCATATCCAGATAAGATCATAGCTGTATTTTGCAATCAATGGCTATTTCTACTTAAGTGCTTAGGATACTCACTAAAGCTTTTAGTAACAGGAGTTATAGGGGGAGGGGTTATTGGTGTACTTACTGGCATAGCTATAGGATGCAGCAAAAGAGCAAGCTACTGGATAAATCCACTTATAAAGCTAATTGGACCAATTCCAGCTACTGTATGGATTCCTATAGCTATGGTTACCTTTGCAACAACCTTTGGGGCTAGTTCCTTTATAATAGGGCTTAGTGTGTGGTTTCCAACAGCTGTACTTACAAGCTCAGGTATTTTAAATATAGAAAATGCATACTTTGAAGTTGCAAGTACACTAGGGGCAAGTTCAATGTATAAGGTGAAAAAGGTAGCTATTCCTGCAGCACTACCATCTATGTTTATAGGTTTTTTTAATGGGATTACATCTGCGTTTTTAACTCTTATGACAGCTGAAATGATAGGGGCCAAGTTTGGTATAGGTTGGTACATAAATTGGCAAAGAGAAACTATGAATTATGCAAATGTTTATGCTGGGCTTATAGTAATCGCTATTACTTGCTCATTGGTGGTTACTTTACTATTTAAGACTAGAGACAGACTTCTAACTTGGCAGAAGGGAGTTATCAAATGGTAGGGAATATAAAAGTAAAAGATGTAAGAAAGGTTTTCAAGGGAGCAGATGGAGAAAGTGTTGTTGCACTTGATAACCTAAATATAGAAGTAAAACCTGGGGAGTTTATAACCCTTGTAGGACCTTCAGGATGTGGAAAGTCTACACTACTTAGACTTATAACAGGCCTTGATAAACCAACATCTGGAACTATAACACTAGATGATGTTGAAATTAAAGGTGCAGGACATGAAAGAGGATTAGTATTTCAAAATCCGAAGCTTTTTCCTTGGAACAATATTTATGACAATGTTGCATTTGGATTAAGAGCTAGAAAGGTATATGAGGAGAAGAAAAATGAAGTAAATGAATTTATAAATCTAGTTGGGTTAAATGGATTCGAGAAGGCATTTCCTCATCATTTGTCTGGAGGAATGGCACAAAGGGCTTCACTTGCTAGGGCACTTATAAATCATCCAAAGGTACTACTTCTTGATGAGCCACTAGGTGCACTAGATGCATTAACTAGGGTTAATATGCAAGATGAAATTATAAAGATATGGAACAGTAGAAAAACAACAATGATAATGGTAACCCATGATGTAGAGGAAGCTATATACATGAGTAATAGGGTTGTTGTAATGACACCTAGACCAGCTAAGATAGATAAGATAATAGAGATTAATCTGCCTTATCCAAGGGTGCGTGACTCTAAGGAATTCTTAGAACTTAGAAGTGAGATACTTGATGTAATCAATGGATATTAAGGCTAAAGGAGTGGGGTATAAATGATTAAAATGAGATTAATAAGTAAGGGTATTTTAGTGGGACTACTTGCTGTAAGCTTAACTGCTTGTAGTAGTGGCACAAAGGAAACTAGTACTAAGAAAGCTAATGGAGATAAGAATTATAAGATAAAGATGACTTATAATTCAGGTCTATGTCAGGCACCTTTTCAAATGGCATTGAAAAATGGATATTTTGAAGAGGAAGGGCTTAAGTATAACCTTATAAAGTCTGAGGGACATGGAAATGACTTAATTGCATCAGGAAAAGCAGATACATTTACAGGTATGCTACCTTCAGTAATACAACAAATAGACAACGGTGTAAATCTTAGAATGACAGTAGGTGTACATACTGGATGTCTAAAGGTAGTAGCGAAGGCCAGTTCAAACATAAAGAAAATTGAAGATTTAAAGGGAAAAAAGGTTGGAGTTCCAGGACTTGCAACGCCTCCTGCAGTAATTACATATAGAGCATTAGCCTCAAAGGGAATAGGTGTCACACCTGAAAACATGCAAGTTGAGTTTGTAGTATATAATCAATCTGAACTACAACTTGCTCTTCAAAATGGATCAGTTGATGCTATAGCAGCAAGTGACCCAGTTGGAGCAATACTTGAGAAAAGTGGAGTAGGAAGAGTTATACTAGATACTACAAAGGATCCAGAATATAAGGATGAATTCTGCTGTGTATCATTCCTAAGACCAGGATTTGTTGAAGAACATCCAGAACTTGCTGAAAAATACACTAGAGCACTTATGAAGGGAGCTCAATATGTAGAGGATCATCCAGAGGAAGTAGCAAAATACCAAATCGAAAAGAAGTTAGTATCTAACACAGACCTAGAGCTTAACACAGCACTTCTAAAGTCATATAACTTTGTATCATCTGTAAAGGGTGGAAAAGAAGCATTAAGAAGAAACTTCGAAGACTTAAGAAAGCTTAAGCTAATTAAAAATGATACAGACATTAATAAGGTTGTAGATAAAGTATATGTTGAGTTTAAGGGATTAAAGTAGAAGACATATATATAAGAATTAAAACTAATACACTTGTGGATAATGTGACTAAACAAAGACATATTGAGAATATAAAAAATAGAAATTAGATAAGTTTATAGGTCATAGCAATATAGCCCCATTATGCGATTTTACATAATGGGGCTATATTTTTGTTCACGTTACTATATTTTACGAGAAGGAGGTTAAATAATAAATTTAAGGAGAAACACAATGGCAATTAGTGGTACAATGATATTATATGTAAAATAGTGGAATTGTGTTAATTTCATTATAGTTTAAGGGGGAAGGATATGGGTATTAGTATGAAAAGATTCAAGGACTTTCTTATTGGGATAATGACAGCGACTATTGTATTCACTTCTATTGGAGGGAATGTGGTACATAGTGCAGTGAAAAGTGATGTAGAGAATGTACATAGAAAGGTAGAGCATCTTATATATTCACTTAAAAATAATTACCTAGGACTTAAAAATGTAGGGAATTGGCAAGCCTATATAAAAGAGGCGAGAAAGCTTAACTCAAAGCTTCCAAATGGATCAAGTAAGAAAAAATACGAAGATAAGATATTGAGAGCAGAACATCTAGTAAATGCAGCAGCGAGGGTTAATCAAGTCGAGAAAAGCATGAAGGATAATAAGCATACACTAGGAAATATTCCACAGTGGGAGAAATACATAGTCCTTGCTAAGGAGGATATTTTTAAGGTAGATGCTAGATTATTTGAAAATGAGAAAGCAAAGCTTGATGAAAGAGTATCTAGCTGTGAGAAGATTATAGAATCTATTAAGATTAACAATGAAAAGTACACTAAGGAAGAGCTTAGCTTTGGTATAAAGGGATTCGAGGTTAAGGGAGAACTTATAAAGCCGAAGAAGGTTCCAAAGGACATGAAGACTGTAGTTATAGTTGGTGGCTCTGGTCCAACAGATAGAGATGGTGAAGTAGGAAATGTACATCCATATAAGGATATTGCAGAGGGACTTGCTCTAAAGGGTATAGCCAGCTTTAGATATGACAAGAGAACATTAAGTCATAGGGAGCATGTTAGTGATAAGGACTATTTTAACTTCACTATTAAGGAAGAATACCTAGATGACTATAATGAGATTATGAAGTATCTTGCATCAAGAGGGGATATAAATAAGGAAAACATATATGTTATAGGTCATAGCCAAGGAGGATACATAATTCCAATGCTAGAAAAGGCTAACTCATCAGCTAAGGGGTATGTTTTTATGGGAGCATCCTTTAGTCCTATAGAGGATTTAATGGTTGAACAGTATGAGTATCTTTTTAGCCTTTCACCGAATTATCCAGAGGATAAAAAGGAAGAGATAATGAAGGAACTTAAGGATGGGAATAGAAAGATAAAAGCATTAGATGAAAATTCTGAAGATGCTTTAATATTAGGAGCATCTACTAAGTACTGGCTATCCTTTAAGGGATATGACCCAGGAAAAGAGGCATCAGCTATAGATAAGTCTATGCTATTCCTTCAAGGACTTAATGATTACCAAGTAAGAGAAAAAGAACTTAATAAATACAAAGAATCCCTAGAGGGAAAGACAAATGCTAGTTATATAACCTATGAAGGGTTAATTCATACATTTACAAAGGGAGATATGACACCTAATGCATATGGGGAAAAGGAAAAGGTTAGCCAAAGAGTTATAGATGATATAGCAAGCTTTTGTAAGTAGCAGATTTTAAGATTATAAATAGATTAAGACTTTTAGATAAGTTTATATAATATGAAAAGGCCTAGAAATAAATTGATTTCTAGGCTTTTTCTATAAATATAATTAACTATATAAAGTCTTTGCTTTCTTGAATGTAGGGTGACCCTTAGCTAGTATGAAGTAGCAAATAGCAGTTACTATGAAGCCTACTTCAAACCCAATGTCCATACCTATAGATACTGCTATAGGACCATGTATATATGTGGAGTCTGTAAATAGTACAGCAACGAAAAGTCCTAGTACAAATGATATAATTCCTGGCCAGAATATGCCTTTATTATACCAGTATTCTCCTGCCTTCCATTTCATTATATCCTCTGTTACATAGTTACCCTTTCTTAGGAAGAAGTCAACTATAATAATAGCAACCCAAGGGCAAGACCAAATAGTAATAATACTTAACCATTGTTCGTATAGTGAGAAGAACTCACCAAATAGAAGAGTAGCGATTCTAAATAGAAGAGTAAATGCTGCAACTACTAGAACTGCTTGTACTCTTTGTAAAGGAAGTCTTAGTGCAACAAGGTTAAGTGCCGCAGTATAACCATTTGGAACATTTGTCGCAACTGAACCCATCATAACTGCGAATAGGAAAGGAATTAGATACCAAGTAGGTAGTACTCCAAGTAGTGCGCTTATAGGGTCTGCTGGATTTTGACCTCCAATAGCAACGCAGAATAGAACACCTATAAATTCACAGAAGGTAAGTGCTACAAACTGTCCACCACCTGAATAAAGTGCAACTAATTTTGAATTTGTATTTCTTGGATAATATCTACTGTAATCTGATGCGAAGTTAACCCATGAGATTGGGTATGCGAATATAATACCAACTGCTATGACCCATGTTTTCCAGTCACCTGATTTTTCAGCAGCTGATCCTATAAGTGAAAAGTCTATATTTGGAACTACGAAGAATAAAAGACCTAGGAAAAGAGTTCCAAGTATAAGTGCTAAGAATTTTTCTGATGCCATAATTGTAGCATGTCCGTATATTGCTATGATTATTTCTAGAGCAAGTACAATTATAAGGCAAACCCACATTAGAATATTGCCTGATGCATCCATTTTGAATACACTAGTTACCGCCTGCATTAAAGCTTCTGTAGCAACAACTGAGTTAATGGAGAACCATCCAAGTACAGATAAAACACTAATAATAACTGGTAGGTATGAACCAAGTTGACCGAAGGCAGTTCTAGAGGTTACTATACCTGCTGTACCAGTTTTAGGTCCCATAATAGATGCTAGTCCAAGAACTGTACAACCTAAAAGGTTACCAACTAGTACCGCAGTTAGTGCCTGCCACATAGAAAGCCCAAGGGCTACAACAACAATACCATTTAAAAGGACAACGTAATTAACATTTGCACCTATCCACATAGGAAAAAGAGACTTCGGATTACCATGTCTCTGGTTTTCGGGGATAGGATCAATGGAATTCTCTTCAACCTTAAAGGCTACGTCCATATGGTTTTTGTTCATTTAATACACTCCCTATTTAATTGTTTATATTTTAGGAAGGTCATGTGACCCTCCTAAAATAATTAATCTAACTTATTAGTCTTTATGAAATCTATTTATTCTACAACTGTAGGAATTACACAGTAGTTGTTAGCATCAACAATTCCCTTATCTGTTATCTTCCACTTTGGACTTGTTGTAAGTGCTAGGAAGGCTAGATGCATGAAAGGAGCATGAGCAGCACAATCAAGGTCAGTTTTAACTGTTTCGTGTAGTTCTGACATCTTATCAGTTAGCTCATATGCATTAAGTTCATCTGTCATAAGACCTGCTATTCTAAGTGGCATTTCATTTATAACAGATCCTTTCTTAACTACAGTAACTCCACCTTGTAGTTCAATAACTCTATTAACTGCAGCTACCATATCTTCATAGTTAGTACCAACTACTATGATGTTATGAGTATCATGTGCCACTGTTTCAGCAAATGCACCTGACTTTAGCTTGAAGCCCTTAACAAATGCTGAACCAATATCAACTTGACCATATCTTCCTACAACAGCTATAGGAAGTATGTCGTTCTCTACATCTGGTACTACATATCCGTCTACTACACTAAGTTCTTCTTCAAATGAATCAGTTAAATTTTGATCAAGAATAAGACCAATAGTTCTAACCTTTGCCTTGCTTCCTGAAGCCTTAACTTTAAGATCTTCTACAGTAATTGGCTTTCTATTAACTGAATGCTTTACTTCACTTGGGTAAATGTAGCTAGGGATGTTAAGTAGAATCTTTCCGTTTTCAGCTGCATGCTTACCCTTAAGGTATACGCTTGTAACGTTCATATCTTCAAGCTTACCATCAATAACTGCTATATCAGCATACTTTCCAGGTGCTAGAACACCGATTTCAGAAAGGTTGTGCCAAGTAGCAGGGTTTATAGTTACCATTTGGATAGCTTCAACTGGGTCTACGCCTTCCTTAATAGTTCTTCTAACTATGTCATTCATATGCCCAACAGATACTATATCCTCAGCAAGCATATCATCTGTAGCTAGAATTGCACGTCTAGAGTCAAGCTTTTCCTCAGTTATAGCCTTGATACACTCTGGCATATTTCTTTGAGTTGAACCTTCTCTCATAAGAAGATATACACCATATCTTAGCTTTTCGATAGCTTCTTCCTTAGTTGTTGTCTCGTGGTCAGATATATCTGTACCTGCTGCTATAATGTGAGCTGCAAGTTCATTTCCGTATAGTTCTGGTGCATTACCATCTACTCTATTACCATTTTCTCTAGCATAAACAGTAGAAACTATAGTATCTCTAAATACTGCTGGGTTATGCTTATATACCCACTTAGCAGCACTTATACCTTGAGTTTCTCCAAGACCTGTAACATTTGGGTATGATAGTAGCTCTGGAACATCCTTAGATGTTATATCATATCCTGCTGTCTCAAGACCTGGTGAGTCTGGAGTTAGCGCAGGTACTCTAAGGTATACGTGGTTTGGAAGAGTCTTAACTTCCTCAGCCATAGCCTTGATACCTATAGGACCTAGAACATTTCCAATTTCATGTGGGTCAGAGATAAGACAAGTAGTTCCTGTAGGGATAGATATTCTTGAGAACTCACTAGCTGTAAGCATTGCACTTTCAAAGTGCATATGTGAATCTATGAAACCTGGAGTGATATACTTTCCTTCTACATCAATTACTTCAGTATGCTCACCAATAAGCTTTGAACAATCCCCAACCATAAGGATGTATTCTCCATCGATTGCAACATCTGCTTTATATATTTCCTTAGTAATTACATTAACTACATTACCATTCTTTAGTACTCTGTCAGCATAAGTGTGTTCATCCATAAGAACATCAACCATGTGCTGTCTATCTGATACAAGTTTTAGTGAACGTTGATTTAACATTTAAACACCCCTTAATTTATAATCTTTAATTTCTTTGGTTAAAATAATAATTAATATTTTCAGACTTAGTGCTAGTTTTCTTCGCTATTAATAGCTATATGTATAAATTGTAAAAAATATTAATGATTTATAAATAAAATTTTACTCCATGAAAAGGAATACATACATAAAGTTACACCATTTGACAAAATACTGCAAGATTTAATGTTTGTTTTTATAAATATAGTCATAATTAATTTATCTAGGCTTCTAGATAAGGACTTATAAGAATCAGAGTGGGTTAAAACTCCATCTAATTGAAGAATTCTGTTTATACTACATAAGTAGTGTTAAAGATTAAATCTTAATTAATAGAAATGAGATTGCACATGATATAATATGAATAGTTGAACTTTTGTAATGAAAAAGGGGAGAAAACAAATGGCAAATATAACTACAAGTGCGATTATGGGATTTTGTGTAGGAGATGCTTTAGGAGTTCCATATGAATTTGAATTTCGTGAAGCGCTTAAGAAAAATCCTGCAACTGATATGATAGGAGAAGGAACACATAAGCAGCCTAAGGGGACATGGTCAGATGACACTAGTATGCTTCTTTGTACAGCTGAGAGTCTAACACATGGACTTAACTATCATGATATGGTAGAAAAATTCGAAAAGTGGATTCTAGAGGGGTATATGACAACTAATGGAAAGGCTTTTGATATAGGAATCACTACAAGAAATGCAATAAGTAAGTACATGGAGGGAGATGACCCAACTACCCTAGGCGGGAAAGGTGAGATGGACCAAGGAAATGGCTCACTTATGAGAATACTTCCTCTAGCATTCTACCTATATATAAGTGGGGCAGAGAACATACATGAAGAAGTTGGAAGAGCATCATCAATAACACATGCTCACAGGGTTCCAATTATAGCATGTACTATGTATTCTCTATACGTTATGGCACTATTAGATGGAGCATCTTTATGGATGGCATACACATATGTTAAGGATGAGATTAAAAAGATTTACTCATCAGAAGAGGATAGAGAAACATTAAGGGTATTCGATAGAATTATAGAAAACAACATAGCACTATATCCAGAGGAAGAAATCAAATCATCAGGATATGTGGTAGATACTCTAGAAGCAGTATTCTGGGCATTTTTAAATGGAGATGACTATAAGGATGCTGTACTTAGAGCAGTTAACCTAGGAGATGATACTGATACAATAGCAGCACTAGTAGGTGCACTTGCAGGTATATACCATGGATATGAGGATATACCTAGTGAATGGCTAGATGCTATAGTTAAAAAAGACTTAGTGGAAGAGGTAGCAGATAAGTTCCATAAGTCATTAGTGGATTTACAAAACTAGAATAATAAAAGTTTTAAGCTGTTGGCGAAGATAAATTGCTAGCAGCTTTTTACGTTTCTGATGTAGGGTAAGTAGTCCTGTAATTATGTGTTGCCTATTGCTTCATCCATAGGTAACACATAATTACAGAGTAACTTTTCTACATTAAACATTTAAAAGTTCTGTTTAATAGATAGCTATCTATTTTGAGTATCATAAAAAGTCTTTTGAAGATTAGTTTTAAAAGGTCTAATAGAAGCTTTAGCTTTAAGCCGCTAGGCTACTAATAGTCAATTACTTTTATCATTACCTGAGGAAGTAGCACCTTCTAATTAAGCAGGTGAAAGGTTACTTAATGTATGAATGAGGATAGGGAAGTTTAGTAGAATATAACCCTTAATATAAGTGCGTTAGCACTATGAAACTTATTTAATTCACCTAGCCTCTTATACTATGACTACAAGCTTCTGTTAAAAGACTTAATTTTTATACGGTTACAGTTATTAAATACCTCTTACAGCTTTGACAATACAATTCTCTAAAAATCCTTTCAATCTAGTTGAATTTATATTATGTAGGGAAAGTTTCTCTGTGAGGATGTGTTTTCTTTGACTGAAACAATAGAGTCAAGAGTTAGAGATTCAATCTTTGTAAATTTATATATGCCTAGAAGACTGCGTCAAGCTTTGCGGTTTTTCAGCTAGTCGCACTTGGTATATATAAATTTACGAAGATTAGAAGCTCTTCTCGAAGAGCTCGTCGTTTCAGGCGGAGAAAACACATCCCGCAGGACACCTCCACCTACATTGGAAATTCATTCTTTTTTGCAATTCCATAGAAAATGATATAATATAATGATGAAATTTAAGATAATGTGTCTTAGGATAGCTTAATATTATAAAAATTTTAAAAGGAGTAGGTAATAATATGGTTTTTAGTAGTTTAGTATTCTTATTTGTATTTTTCCCTATTATGTTACTTGGGTATTATATTATTAAGGATGAATATAAAAACTACTTTCTGCTTTTAGGTAGCTTATTTTTCTATGCATGGGGGGAGCCTGTGTATATTTTATTAATGCTACTTTCTATTGTGTGTAATTATGCTTTTGCACTTATGGTTACAAATGATAGGGATGATAAAAGTAGAAAGTTATGGCTTACACTGTCTGTGGTATTTAATATAGGACTTCTTGGTGTGTTTAAATATACAGGGTTTTTCCTATCTAATGTAAATCGTGTATTTAATACAGATCTATTTGTTCCATCGATTGCATTGCCACTTGGGATATCATTTTTCACTTTTCAGGCATTAAGTTATGTTGTTGATGTGTATAGAAATGATGCTAAGGTTCAAAGAAATCTATTTGATCTTGCACTATACATAACTTTATTTCCCCAATTAGTTGCGGGACCTATTGTAAGATACCAAACAGTAGCTGATCAGATTGTTAAGAGAGATCATTCAATTGAGAAGTTTGGTGAAGGTGTTAATAGGTTTATGATTGGTATGGGAAAGAAGATTCTTATAGCGAATCCACTTGGTGAAGTTTGTGATGCTATATTTCTTCTGCCTCAAGATGAAGTATCCGTTGTGACTAGCTGGATAGGAATAGCTGCATACACCCTTCAGATATACTTTGATTTTAGTGGATATAGTGATATGGCTATAGGGCTTGGGAAGATGTTTGGTTTTGAGTTCCTTGAGAACTTTAACTATCCATATATAGCTCAAAGCGTTTCTGAGTTCTGGAGAAGGTGGCATATATCACTTAGTACTTGGTTTAAAGAGTATGTATATATTCCGCTAGGCGGTAATAGGGTAGGTAAGATTCGTGTTTACTTTAACATATTTGTTGTGTGGATGTTAACAGGATTCTGGCATGGAGCTAGTTGGAGTTTTATAGCATGGGGATTATACTTCGGTATTCTTATATCTCTAGAGAAGGCCTTTCTTGGAAAGCTTCTATCTAAGGTATATAGACCAATTAGACATATGTATTTGATATTTGCTGTTTCTATAGGATGGGTATTTTTCCGATCAGGTAGTTTTACATATAGTATCAACTACCTAAAGACAATGCTAGGACTTAACGGAGCTGAATTGTTTGATAACTTAAGCTATGTTTATATAAGTGATTATGGGTTCACTATTATACTTGGTGCTATATTCGCTGTTCCTGTTGTTAAGTGGATGAAGGAAAGAATAGCTAAGAAGATGCCGAATGTCTTTGAGAATAGCATTGCATATTTTACTCAAACTGCACTTTATTCTGTGCTTTTTATGGTGATTATAATAAAGCTTGTTAATTCTACTTATAATCCATTTTTATATTTTAGGTTTTAAGGAGGGAAGGATATGAATAGAAAAAAATCAATATGGATGACAATTCCCTTTTTAGCTATTGTTTTTAGCTTCTCAGCTTTTAACTTCATAAGTGCTGACAAATCTGAAAGTAAGGCGGAAAATAGAGCACTTGCTCAAAAGCCTATATATGGAAAGGTAGGGATTAAAGCTTATACAGGAGATTATGAAAAGTACTATACTGATCAGTTCGCCCTTCGTGATGAATTTCTTAAACTTCATATGAAAGGTGAAATTCTTCTAGGAAAGACAAATATAAAGGGATACTACTTAGTTGATGATGGCTGGATATTCCAAGGGAATAGCTTAAATCTTACTGAAAGTAAGGCTAAGGAGTATTCAGATACAATAAATGATTATGGAAAGCTCCTAAGAGATAATGGGAAGGAAGTGTACTATGTAGCTACCCCTCAAAAGGAGAATATATTAATTTCCTTATTACCAAAGTTTAATAACAGTAAGACACTGCTTAGAAATAGTTCAAGGTTCATGTCTGGACTTAATAGGGATGATATAAATGTTATAAATCTTCATGATAGCTTTAATGAAAGGTTTACTCAGGACAAGCTAAAGGACTTTTATTTCAAAACAGATAACCATTGGAATAGTAAAGGTGCCTTTGAGGGATTTAAGATTATAATGGATGCTATGTCTAAGTCTTCAAAGCTTAAGGTACACATAAAGGATGAATCCTATAAAACCGAGACTCTTAAGAAAAAGGAATTTCTAGGTGTATATAATAGAAATCTATATGAGGTGTATCCACTTAATGAATCTGTTCCATATGTATATAGTAAGGCAAAAAAGCCTCATAAATACTATCTTCATAATGGAGAGAAGTTCCAGGAGGTAGATTCATCTAAGATAATTGCAACTGGAGTTAAGGATGATGTAATATCATATCCTACAGCATACACATCATCAAGTGTACATTACAAGGTAGTTAATGAAGCGGCTCCTGTAGATAAGAAGCTTCTTATCTACAGGGATTCATATCATTCTGCAATGAGCTGGATGTTTGAGGATATATTCCGTGAGGTTGAGGTTGTAGACCCTAGATATATAGATTCATCTGGTACAAGCAATAGGAAAGTAGCAGAATCGACAGATGCTGATATTGTACTATTTATGTTTAATGATTTAGGTTTTGTTAATATGATAGATGAACTTAAAAATTAAAAAAGTGAACCCCCCTTTGTAACATTACCTAGGGGGGTTCATATATTATATATATAGAATTTCTTTATAGATTATATTGTGGGGGGAGGGTTTAATGAAGCTTCCCTAATGTACATAGCATAACTATCCACAAATATGGTTTTCTTCATTAATTCTTCACCTAGGAGGGAAACACCCTTACTACCTTTCATAGTTTTAAGGAACTTGAAGGAATCTTTTTCAAAACAAACATCTCTAGGTAAAGTGAATTTTATCATTAAATAACCTCCTAATTATTATAAATCTATCTAGTATCAATATATGCAGGGTAGGTTATATAGAGTGTTATGTATAGGTTAAAATATTATATGAAAAGTAGGCTCGTAAAAAAGTTAACCCCATTAGGTTATTACCTAACGGGGTTATGTTATGAGGTATGGTTAAATTTAGGTATGATAGATAGTACTTTTGCTTCGAATTCTTCCAGAGTCATAGGTTTTCCAAATAGATACCCTTGTACCATATCACATCCTATGCTTTTTAGGAATTCAGACTGGGACTTAGTTTCAACACCCTCTGAGAGTACCTTGATATCAAGTGATTTTGCCATTGAAACTATACTTGATATTACAGTTTTTCCTCTTTTCGTATCTGCAGTTTCGTTGAAAAACTCTCTATCAAGCTTTAGAACGTCTACTGGAATATCTTTAAGTAGGTTAAGTGAGGAGTAACCGGAACCGAAGTCATCCATAGATAAAATGAAACCAATTTCCTTAAGTTTTATCATAATATCAATTAATTGGTTTACATTATCGAAGACAGCACTTTCTGTGATTTCGATTTCTATAAGCTTTGGTGGAACATTGTATTTGTTTATGAATCCTTTAAGGATTTCTATAGAACAAGGATTATATAGACTTGCTCTAGATTGGTTTACTGATATGGGAATAGGGGTTATTCCGTTATCCATCCAGTATCGTATTATCCTACAAACCTCTTCAAAAACATACATATCAATGTTAGCTATGAATCCATTTCTTTCGAATATAGGGATAAATATACCCGGTGAAAGTAATCCCTTGCTAGGGTGAGTCCAACGAATCAGTGCCTCAGCACCAGCTGCTTTAACAGGATTTAGATTATACTTAGGCTGAAGATATACCTTAAACTCTTTCTTTTCAAGGGCGGAGTACATGTAAGTTTCTATCTCGCATTCCTCTAGGATTTTGCTCTTAAGTTCATCATTATAGAATGCAATTGAACTTTGATGTCTTCCCTTAACTGTTTCAAGTGCGATTTCCGCCATGTCACTTATAGTATTAAGTGAGGTATCCTCATTGGTTATTTTATATATACCATAGTTTATTACTAGATTATATTTAGAAGCATTGAAGTTATTAATTTCAGAGAATTTTTCATTTAATCCCTTTAGTCTAGTAACAATCTCTTCATCATCTTTATACTTCATAAGAACTGAGTAATGGTCACATCGAACCCTTGAGAAAACTTCTTCTCTATTAATATTTTCCTCAAGTATAGAGGAGATATTCTTTAGGATTCTATTGCCTTCATTAAAACCAAAGACATCATTAATATACTTGAACTTGTCTATATCAAATATAACAAAAACGTATTTGTTTTTAGTGTTCTTAAGCAAATTCTTCACATCTAAGCTGAACTTTGTATAGTTGCTTGCTCCTGTTAAATCATCTATATAGGCAAGATTACTTAGAGCCTTCTTGCTTTTGTATTGACTATATAAAAGACATAGCATAAGAGAAGAAAATAAAAACACAATAAAAATAGATGTATGAAATGTTATTTTTGTTAGGTAACTAGATTTTTCTGTGATTATTTCCTTTGGTACACAGGACATAAGATACCAGTTATTTATACCTATAGGTGAATAAATCAAGTACATATCTTTTCCTGAATAATTATATTCTATAGTCCCTTTTTTTCCATTTTTCATATTAAGTTTCATAAGATTAAAATCTTTTATATTCTTTGGTGTAGTGTTTATATCTTGGTTAAGTTCTTCGTTAAATAGAGTATGAGTATTTGGGCTATTGGAGTTTATAACCAGTTTACCATCACTTTGTGATATATAGGATATTCCATTGTTATTAAATGATGATACAGAAATGATATCCTTGTAGACATCTATGTTATGGGTACCGAAAAGTACTCCTATAACATCTCCAGATTTATATATTGGTACGCTATATACTAGTATTTTATCTCCACTTATCTTATCTATAATAACCTTAGAAACACTAGAAGATCCTCTAAGTGAATTTTTTAAGGAGTCATTATCGGAAAAGTCTTCGATATATCCATCACTTGTATAGGACCTACCATTAGGAAGCATTATACCCATTCTCTTATAATTGTTATGTTTGCTTTCTTTAATAAGTGTAAGTGCAGCATTTTCTAAGTTATTACCATTTTCTTCACTTATAGAGGATGCAATTGCACTAAGTAATTCTAATTCATAGTTAACTTGTTTTTTAACCGAGGATACTCCTTGGGAGTTAACCTCTGATAAGTAGGAATTTGTCTCTTCCGTAAGAATTAATCTAAGTTTATACATATATATTGCAGAAAGCACAATCATTATAAATACTGTAAATATTACTGCAATTACAGATAATATAATAGGTATGTTTTTATCCTTATTTAAACCTAGGGAGGAGCTTAGTATTTTATTTTTCTTATTTAAGTTTCTTAGCATAATATACACCTCCTTAATTCAATGGCTTATTAAAGTATATTATGACATATTAGGTTTATTATAGAATAAAAAGTAAAAATGTTCTAGTAATTAAAAAATTTTATCCTATAGTAAGCCTCTGGATAAGGACTTCTAAAAATCAGAGGAAGTTAAAACTCCCTCTAATTTAAGAATTTTGTTTATACTTAAAGTTAATCTTGTAGCAAGGCTTATTACTTTCCTAGGCTCATGTATTAAATAGCAATATAAGGTATGGATAATTAGGAATAAAATCTACTCATATTGAAAATTATAATAACAAGTGAAGATATTATTATGGTTTTTCTTCATGATAAAGGATAAATATTAAGTATATATTAAGGTTTCGTTTTTGCTTAATTAAAGTTACTTAATGTACTAAGGAGGGCGAATTTCATGAGAGTAATAAGGGTAATAGACATGCTAAAGTCTTTATGTCCAGATAATAAAAGAAATAAAGAAGAAATAAAGACTGCACTGGCTTCCTATGAGGAGTTATCAGCTGAAGAGAAGAATGAGGTTATGAACAATACATACTTAGCGTACAAGTACTGGGATTCCTTAGAAGTAATGAAGAAGGTTAAGGCTGAAGAGGATGCAAAGGTCTTTATAGACTTACTTATGAAACTAGATTTATTAGATAAGAACTACTACGAAAAAGCTAGGGAGGTTCTTGATATATATAAGAAGCTTTCTCCGATGGCTACATCATTAGTGCTTAGAAGTGAAGCTGCTTATAAGCTATATGAGGCTAAGGCAGAGCCAGTTATAAGGGATTTAAGAGCAATATACTCTCTAAAGGATTCAGGATGCTTAATGAAGGAGAAGGTAATAAATTCATATAATAGGCTACCTGAAGGTTCAAAGGAAGTAATAAATAGGGATGAACCAGCTAAGAGAATACTTAGCGAACTAAAGGTTCAAGTAGTAACTCTTAAATTATTATCATATGATCCTAATGATAAAGATAGAAGAGACAGATATGAAGATGATTCAGAATTTGAAAATTATGAGCCATATGAAAGAGAACCTAGAGAAACAGTTAATATGTATGAGGAGCTTTCAGAGTATGAAAAGCTTCAAGTTAGGGCTAATAGTTATGCTAAGGAAAAGATAGACTGCATTTATAGAATATTTAACGAGTCTTTGGCGAAGAAGGTAATTACATCACTAAAAAATCTATATGATATGTCTCAGTTTGAGGAGTTAAATGTAGACTACTTTACAAATGCACTAGTAGCAATGTCTGAATTCGAAGAGTTATCATATCAAGTTCAGGAAATGGTTATTATAGAAGCAGCTAGGGAGCTTGAAGCTTTAAAAGCATGTGCAGCGGCACATCCTATAGCTGTACTACTAGAAAGTAGACTTTCTGAGGACAAAGAACACAAGGATTACTTCGAGATAGCTGATATTCTAGTTTCTGCATATGATAATGCGTTAACAGATGAACAAAGAGAATTACTTAATAAGAATAGAATAGCTATGGACCTACTAGAGGAAGCGAGAGAAGCACTTCAAGAAAGAGAAGCGGCGAATACAATTATAGCTTAGTTTAAATTAATATAGGGACTGCTTGCAAACACAGATTGTAAGCAGTCTTTTTATGTAGGTTAGTGCTCTGCAAGGGGTGTCCTCATCATTTTAACCAAAGATAATATATCCCACAGTACGCCTAACTTATATCAAAAGATTACCCCTTTATACATTTAATGTTTATACTTTTTAACACTTTAGGCATAAAATGTACTATAATAATATGGAGGGATTAACATTAAATGTAAGGTTTTTGGGGGAGATATGAAGTCTATGTTAAAAGATTATAAGTATCAAGTAATTACTACATTAGCTATTTCCTTTATGGTTATTTTAATTTCTATAGCTTTTTTTACTAATTACATTGTAAATATTTCAAGGATATTGAAAGAAGAAACTAATACCTATCTTTCAGAAATATCTAATCAAAGTGTGATAACACTTCAAAAACAAATAAAAGGGGATATTAAAGCACTTGAGAATATTTCACAGCTTATAGGGGCGGAGGATAAGCTTGATGTAAAGGGTGAGTTGAAGAAATTAAAGGGGAGTAGAATTGAAGATAAGTTTATAAGAATGGGAATTATACTTCCAAATGGTGAAGCTTGTACTACTGATGAACATCATGTTAATTTAAGTGATAGAGAATATTTTAAAAAGGCTATGAAGGGAGAAGCGAACTTATCTGAGCCACTAATTGGAAGAGTTAATGGTAAAAAGGTAAGCGTGTATGCAGCTCCTATTTACAAGAATGAAAGTATAATAGGTGTTATCTATGCAGAACATGAGGTAGAGATATATAACAAGATTTTAGCGGTTTCAACATTTGGTGGAAAAGGATACTCATATGTTGTAAAGAAAACAGGGGAAACGATATTAAGACCTAACCAATATAATAGTTTGAAGGACTTTAATTTAGTTGGTGATTCAGATTATTCAGTTGAATTTATAGGTGAGCACAGTAAAGATGATATGCTAAGTAGAATGGCTAAGGGCAAAAGCGGAAATGTTAATTGTAAAATCAATGGTTTAGAGAAGTACATGAGTTATACTCCTATTGAGATTAATGACTGGTATTTACTGTCTGTTATACCTGAGGGGATTGTTAGTGAAAAAATATCATATATTAAAAGTAGAACTTTAGGTATTTTTGCTGGAATCATTATAGTTTTTAGTTTAATAACCATGTATATTTTATATATGCAAAGGATATCTAGAGATAAGATATATAAGATAGCTTTTATAGATCCTTTAACAGGTGCTAATACATTAAGCAAATTTAAGGTAGATGTAAAGAAAATTATAGAAAGTAATTATCATAGAAAATATGCAATTATTCAATTTGATATAGATAGATTTAAACATATCAACGATAGGTTCGGCTATGAAGAGGGAAATAATACCCTTAGATTTATTTCTGATACACTTAAGAGTAAATTAAAGTCACATGAAACCTTTGCTAGAATAAATGCTGATAAATTTGTTCTTTTACTTTCATATGAAAAAAATGAGGATATTATAAACAAGTTAATAGATATTAATAGTCAAATAAATACCTATAAGTGGAAGAAGGAAGGGAATTATGAGGCTATTATTTCATTTGGAATTTATAAAATAGATAAAGAAATATTAGATGATTCAATTAATATTACAGCTTTAATTGATAAGGCTAGTATTGCTAAAAAAGTAGACAAGGGATATCATAGGACTACTTATACATTTTATAGTGATAGTATATATAATAATATTTTAAAGGAAAAAGAAATAGAAACTTATATGAACTCAGCACTGGAGAATAAAGAGTTTGTTATATATTTTCAGCCAAAGTACAGCTTAAAAGATTTAAGTATTGTAGGTGCTGAGGCACTTGTTAGATGGAATAGTAAGGAAAACGGTATTATATCACCTGGTGAGTTTATACCTCTATTTGAGAAAAATGGATTTATACTTGATTTAGATATGTATGTTTTTGAAGAGGTTTGTAAAACTATTAGAAGCTTTATTGATAGAGGTGTTCCTATTATTCCTATATCAGTTAATGTATCACGTGTTCATCTAAATAATAAGAACTTTATTGAAATGTATAAGGAACTAGCAGATAAATATAATATTAATCCAAGTTTTATAGAAATTGAAATAACGGAAAGCGCTGTATTTGGTAATACTGAAATTTTACTGGATATCATGAATAGTATAAAAAAGGTTGGATTTAGTATATCAATGGATGACTTTGGTGCAGGGTATTCATCTCTTAATTTACTTAAAGATTTACCTGTTGATATATTAAAGCTTGATCGGGAATTCTTTAAGGAAGTAAATGGTACAGGAAGATGGAAACAAGTAGTTTTAGGAATTGTATCATTAGCCAAAAGTATGGGTATTAAGGTTGTATCTGAGGGAGTAGAAACTGAGGAACAATCGGAGTTTCTAGAGGAAATTGGATGTGATATGGCGCAAGGATATCTGTTTTCAAAGCCTGTGCCTATATCAGAATTTAAAGATATGTTAATGACTAATTCTCATAAGGTATTTTAGAATTATAGAATGCCCTCCTAGTTCACTAGGAGGGCATTTTTGTTGTTAGATTTAGAGCGTATATTTATTACGTAGTTTATTTTAATAAATATTAATATTTTTCTTGCAATTCCTCTAATAAATAAAGTATATTTTATCTAATAGAAATGGAGTATTACATAACAAAATATTTAATTAGTGGAAAACTATGCTAATTGGAGGAGTAGTATGATTAATCTAAAGAAGAAATCCCTAGGGATTTTTATGGCAGCGTTGTTGACGTTAAGTGGGACTACTGTAGGGCTTCAATCGCTTAATGAGGTAACTTTTGTACAAGCTATATCAAATACATTAAGTGATGCTAAGGCAAAGACATCTCATCTTATATGGTCACTACATAATAATTATCTAGGACTTAAAAATCAAGCTCAGTGGCAGGCATACATAAAGGAAATTAGAGCACTTATAGCAAAGCTTCCATCAAGTGAAGCAGCGGAGGGAAGTAAACTTACCACTGCTATTAATAAGGCAGAGTCATTAGTCAATGCCCTTGCAAGAATAAATCAAGTAGAAAAGAGTATTGCATCTAATACTCCGAGAATAGGAAATGTTAGACAGTGGAATAATTATTTAACCCTTGGAAGTCAAGATTTAGCAAAGGTTGATAGAACTGAATTTTTAAAAGAAATAAATATCTTAACTGCTAGAATGAATAAATGTACAGCGGTAGTTACGGATATAGAGAATAAGTTTAATGCACAGTTCGATGTAGCAAAAGCTATGCTAGAGGGGGCCCAAACTTCAGGAAATGTAGATGATGCAAAGAAGGCATTTGCAGAAGCTGAAAAACTAGGAACATGTGAAGAAAGCAATATGCTTGAATATGAGGGTAGGCTACTTCTAGCAAGTCTAGGAGATATAGTCTTAACTCAGGATGAAATAGACATTAAAAATGCATATTATAAGCTTCTAGAAGCATTAGAAAATGGGGAATTCGAAGTTGTTAATACAGACTCTAGCTCTATATCAAATGCTATAAATGACAAGATAGGATATGACATTGATGTAACTGCTACTAAGGCATTTAGCAATCCTGATAAGGGGGAAGTACTTTTCGATGTGGTACTATCAAAGGGAACTGCTAAGTTATATCCAATAGGAATATTATTTCAGTAATTTAAGAGAAGAATCAATTTCAAATACATATAAGATATTCCAGGGGAAGGTGATATTATGAGAAAGTTTACTGGAAAATTATTGTCAATGGTAATCGGGGCATTTATTGTTTCTGCATCTTTTAGTGGTGTGGCTTCAGCATCAGCTCCTATGGACAATAAGGAATTTAGCATAACTATTAAGCAGGGGGTTTATAAAGCTACTACTCCAAGCATGCCAACATACAGTGTTAGTAACTACAATGAATTTTATAAAGCCCTTGATTCATCAATAAAAAATGTAGATTCAAGTGTAAAGATGGTTTTCAAAAATAGCTATCTAAAAGGTAATTTACAAGGATTTAGAAGTAACTTTGAAAAGATAATTTCCTTCGTTGGAACAGGGAGTTATGTTGAGAGCTATTCTGCTTATCAATACACAGAAGATGGAAATGAGGTATATGTAATATATTACAACTATCATATGAGTATAGATGAAGTTAAAAGAAAGACAAGTCAAGTCAATAGTCTAGTAGCTTCAATCACATCTAAGATAGTAACATCATCAATGAGTGATTATCAAAAGGAAAAGGCTATACACGATTACATTGTTAACACAGCTAGATACGATGTTGAAAACTTAGATAAAGACACTATACCTATAGATTCACATACACCATATGGAATATTAGTGAATAAAGTTGCTGTGTGTGATGGGTACGCAACAACGATGAAAAAAATGTTAGACGCAGTAGGGGTAGATAGTCAAATAGTTGTAGGTACAGGTGATGGAGTACCTCATGCATGGAACCTAGTAAAAATCAATAGCATTTGGTATCATGTTGATCCAACATGGGACGATCCTATTAGCTATTTAAACGGTCAGTTAAAGCCTATACTATCATATGACTTCTTTAATAAAACAGATAGTTATATGGCAAGAACCCATTACTGGATAAAAGAAAACTATCCTAAGGCTGATTTGTCAAAGTATCAACCTAAAAAAGGCACAAGGTTTATGCCTTCACGTTATATTGTAAAATCTATAAATAAATAGTTTGAATTAAAAGCTACTTACATGTGTAAGTGGCTTTTTTATTTAAAGTTCTAATCTAAAAAACTAAATTACCATTAGTTCATTAAAAATTAACAATTACTATCCATTAATAATGTGAAGTATGTAACACTAGATATATCAATGCTTATAGAAATGGTTTGCTATTTTTACTATTGTTTCTATAGGAATAATCGGCATTTAAAACTTGGCAGAATATAAAGTAATTTGGAAAAACATGCGATACCTCATTAAATGAGTTAAATAGGAGGAAGGATGTATGAAGTTAAAAAGCAAGTTTACAGCTATGTTTATTTTATTTGCACTTATCCCAACTATATTATCTACTTCGATAATTGTGTTTAAAGTAAGAGATTCGAGTATAAGTCAAGCTGAAAGCACGCTAGTAAGTCAACAAAGTATTTCTAAAAAGGCAATTACCGATGTAGTTACCTTTGTACAGAAAATAGCTGTTGATATATCAAAGAGAAATGATATTAGAACTTATTTAGAGGGAGTTAATGCAGGTAAGGAAGATCTTGCTTTAAAGGATAGAATTAAAGCTAGATTTAAAGCTGATGCTGAACGTTATGGAACCTATGATGATATAGGTTTGTTTGACAAAACAGGTTTAGTTAAAATAGATGCACTTGGGGATTTTGAAGGTCAAGATGGATCTACAATAGACTATATTGTTAAGATAAAAGAAACACAGAAGATGCAGGTTACTAAGGTTAAGAAAAGCGTAAGTACAGGTAATGCAATATATTGTATTGCAGTTCCAATATTTGATTTAAAGGGTGCAATGATAGGTACAGTAGTAACTGATGTGTCCTTAACTAGGATTTCTAATGAGTATATAAATAACATGAAAATTGGGGATACAGGGTATTTATTTATAATTCAGGATGATGGTACCACTATAGCTCATCCTAAAAAAGAAGAATTAATGCAAAAGAATTTTATGAAAATAGATATTTCCAGACAAGTATTATCTAATGAAAAAGGAAAAGCACAATACACTTATAATGGAAAAGATAAGATGTTAGCATATGAGAAGGATAGTACACTTGGATGGACATATGTAGCAACAATGTATATGGATGAAATTACTAGTATTAGTGATCAATCTATAAAGATATTGGGTATGATTGTAGTGATCACTGTTATAGTATGTTTAGCCCTTGCTATGATAATTTCAAGAGGTATATCAAATCCTATAGTAAAGGTTTCTAATATGATGAATAGAATGGCTGATGGAGACTTAACAATTAGCGTAGATGTTAGGGGCAGGGATGAAATAGCACATATGGCAGGTAGAGTTAATGATACTCTTGGTAGTTTAAGAGGTGTCATTGGAGAAGTAAAGGATACTGCAAACCAGGTAGAAGATTCTGCAGCTATTCTGAAAACAAATGCTAGCCAAATGTCTGTTTCAGCAAATGAAGTAGCTTCAGCAATTCAAGAAGTAGCAAGAGGAGCAATGAATCAAACCTCTGAACTTGCTGACATTGTAAGTGCACTTGATGATTTTTCAAGAGAACTTCAATGGGTTGAAGAGAATATAAATAACGTTGGAGATAAAACATTTGGAGCACAAAATAGGGCTGAGGAAGGAAAGAGCCAAATTAATATACTAGAAGAGTCGATAGTTCAGATTAAGGAGTCCTTTGGAAGTGTTATGGCTAAGGTTACAGGACTTTCAGATACTGTGTCTAAGATAGGAAACATTACAGATGTTATTAATAGTATCTCAGAGCAAACTAATCTACTTGCTCTTAATGCAGCTATTGAAGCAGCAAGAGCAGGAGAACAAGGGAAAGGATTTGCTGTTGTAGCTCAGGAGGTTAGGAAGCTTGCGGAACAATCAAGGGAGTCCTCAGGAGAGATACTAAACCTTGTAAAAGCTATAGCTGTAGAAACAGATGAAGTTATTAGCACTACTGAAGAGGTTAATGAGCTACTAAATGAACAGGGAGATATAGCATCAGACACTATAAAATCATTTGAAAATATAATAGTTTCAGTTAAGGAAATAGAACCAGTTATGAAGGAAACTAATGTATCACTTAATAAGGTTCGTGATTCAAAGGAATTTGTAGTTAATAAGGTAGAGGGCATATCCGCTGTATCAGAACAGGTTTCAGCTTCAGCACAGCAAATAGCTGCATCTTCAGAGGAGCTTTTAGCTTCTAGTGAGGAAGTTGAGAGCTTTGCAAATGATTTAAATAATGAATCAGAAACTCTTAAGGAAAAGGTAGATGTATTTAAGATATAAATTTACTTGAAAGTTAAGAAGCCACCATATATATGGTGGCTTCTATGGTGATAAAAGAATAGAGGTAGTTAATCGTTTTTAACAGGCTTTCCATACTTAGTAAGTGGAAGATTACTACCAACAATACCTTCCTTATCATACTTTCTCTCTCTATTTGCACCTTTGTTCTTAGGATTATTGCTCATAATTATTACCTCCTAAATAATTTAGTTTATTATTTATAGTACCCTTAAAAATACACAATATACCTAATTATTAATTTTGATTTTGTATAATTATGTTGAAGTGGACAGGAAAATAGAGAAGTAGAGAAGGCTAAAAGGTTTTAATAAATATGTAGGCTATATGTTAAAAATATATAAATTTAGTATTTATTAAGAATATATGTGATTTATGGCTTTTAAAACTCTATAAAAAAGTATATAATAGCGATATATTTTGCAATTACGACTATAAGTTACAAAAAAATACATTTACTATGTGGGCATATGGAGAAAAATGTATATATATGGAGATAAATGGTTGTACTGTTGAGATGTAGATTAAGGGGAGGTGTTAGAAGTGGCTGAGGAAATTAATATTAGTTGGATCAATAGGAAAAAGTTTATGAAGACATTTATACTACTAACTATCCTCTTGGTGTTTTTTTCTACGATTACGTTTTGGTATGTTAATAAAATAAAGGGTGTTTTAAGTTATGAAGAGGAGATGTATCTTAAGGAAGTTTCCCTTCAAAGATCACATGCATTTTCCACTAAAATAAAGTCTAGAGTTGAAGCGCTTAATGATCTATCAGTTGAGTTAATGTATGATGTGAGTTTTGACATTAATAAAAAGGTTGAGTTGTTAAGGGGAAAAAAGGATAAAGATAATTATATAGCACTTGGAATAGCGGATATAAGTGGTAATTATTTAGGTATCGGTGGTCGTAGGCTTAATATTTCTAAGGAAAAAGGTTTTAAGGTAGCTATGTCAGGTAAAGACTATGTATCTGAGCCCTTTTTAGATAAGGGCAGAAGTTTAGAAGTTATGACATACTACTCTCCATTAATAAAGGATGGGAAAGTAGTTGGGGTACTAACTGGGGCGAAGGATGTAGAGTCAATTAGCAAATCCTTGTTTACTTCTTTTTTAAACGGCAACGGACACTCCTTTGTTATTAATAAAAAAGGGGATATTTTATTTGAAGATAGTAAGATATATTCAATACTTGATCTAGATAAGCTAAGGAGTAGTGGAACAATACTTAAGGAACTTGGTATTTCTAGCCTTCAAGGGAAGAGTGTTATAAGTGGTGTAAAGAAAATATCTTTAGAACGTGGTGATGTACATATTGCTTATACTACTATTGAAGGTGTTAATGATTGGATACTTGTTAGTGTAGCACCATCAAGTATTGTTGAGAAGAGAGCTGTTGATATTACTAAATACAATCTGATTATGTATTTTACCATTTGTATTATATTATTCATATTTACTATATATATATTTGTAAGTAAAAAGAGGGCTAATAAGATATACCAAAAACTAGCCTATACAGATTATTTAACAGGAATAAGCAATTATAATGGATTTGTTAGGGATGCTGAGAAAAACATTGCTAAAAAGTCTGGAACATGGGCTATGATATATTTTGATATAGGTAGCTTTAAAGTTATCAATGATATGTTTGGTCATAAATATGGAGATAAGTTATTAAAAGAAATAGCAAAGATATTGAAGGGTATGTTTGGAAATGAGACTATATATGGGAGGTTTTCAAATGACTTCTTTGGGATCTTGTTCAAGGTTCCAGAGGAAGAAGATGAGCCACTAGTAACTGATGATATAAGCATGTATGCTGAGCTTTTAGGACATATAAGAGATGGACAAGTATTCAACCCTTCATACACTAATTTAAAAATAACACATATAGTAAGTGAAATTGAAAAGAAGATAAATTCTATTAAGATAGAGGGCCAGCCTCATATTGATCTTCTTATGGCATATGGGGTATGCACTACTGTAAGTGATAAGGGAATTAGTGACGACATAAAGTCCGTAATTAATATGGCGAATATGGCTAGAATAACTGTTAAGGGTTCATATCAAAGAAGGCTTGCTTTTTTTAATGAGGCTATTAGACAGGATTTAATAGATGAACAAAATATAGAAAAAGAGATAGTAAGGGCCCTTGAGAATAATGAATTTCAAGTATATTATCAACCTAAATATGAGTTAAGTACTGAGGGTATGGTTGGTGCAGAGGCATTAATTAGGTGGATACATCCAGTTAAGGGACTTATAAGACCGGATAAATTTATTCCTATAGCTGAGAGAACAGGATTTATAATACCTATTGGTAGGTTTGTTTTAAGAAGTGTATGTGAAAGCATTAAGGAGTGGGAGCGAAAGAATTATAAGTTAGTGCCTATTTCTGTTAACTTTTCCCGTGCTGAAATGTATCAAAGTGATTTCATAGATAAGGCTATAGAGACTATAACTGAGAATGAAGTTAATCCTGAACTTATAGAGATAGAACTTACAGAAAGTGCAGCATTAAATGATGTTGAATTTGCAACAAATACTATTATGGGATTTAAAAACTTCGGAGTTAAGGTATCTATAGATGACTTTGGTACAGGGTATTCATGTCTTAGTTATTTAAAGTCTATGCCAATTGATATTTTAAAGATAGATAGGTCATTTATTACGGATATTGAAGAAAATGATAAGGGTAAGAATATAGTTGAGGCTATTATAGGACTTGCTAAATCATTAAATCTTTCAGTTGTATCAGAGGGTGTAGAAACTGAATCACAAACAAATTTTCTAAAGAAGGTAGGATGTGATTTGGTACAAGGGTATGCATTTAATAGGCCTATGCCTAAGGATGATTTTGAAGATCTTATGAAATAATTATAGATATAAAATAAGGAAATTAGGATTTAAGTCCTAATTTCCTTATTTTTATGTTATTAAAATTATTACTCTATAACTCTTATCTAGAATTCATAGGAATTGGACGATAAAAAAACCATAGGTTATGATTTTGAATTTTTAAGATTTACGTATATATATTCATAGGTTAAAGGAGGTCGTGTAGATGAAAGAGAAGAAAAAATTAGCTCTTGGTATGGCAGGGATACTTACAATATCTGCTTTAGGAGCTAGTATAGAATCAGTACAAGAAGTAAAAGCAGCTCCTAAGAGCAATTTACAACTAGCTAATGATCATGTTAATTATCTTACTAGTACATTGAGAAAAAATTACTTGGGAATAAAGAACTTAGGGCATTTTAACAATGTTCTTTATAACGCAAAAAATGCAGTTGCAAAAATACCGAATAGCGGGGCTAAAAGAAGCTTAAACGCAAGCATATCAAGATCAGAGGCTGTCATAAGAGCAACTGAACATCTAAGTAAACTTGAAGACAGTATGAGCAAAAATGTAAACAACATAGATAATGTACCTGTTTTTGAAACTTACTTAAATAGAGCAAATACATATATAGGGAAATTAACACATCCAGATGTTCAATATGCAAAAAAAGCACTTTCAGAAAGAAGCTATGGAAAGTTCAATGACATTAGAGATATAAAAGTTAAAGAGACTAAGGAATATAAATATGCTAATCAATTATATCAACAAGGTAGTATGTTCCATGGACTTGCAAAGGAATCTCCAACAACTGCAAGTGTTAGACAAGCAGATGATATGTTAAGTGATGCATTAATGGCAGTTTTCAAAATGCCTACAAGTCGTATAAAGGATATTATTCGAAATAATGTTAAGGTGCTTCTAGTAGCACAGAGCAAGCTTCCAGGAAGTACAGTTACAAGTAGTGGAGGAAATGGTGGAGCGAATAAAAATGATATTCCACTAATACTTCTAGCAGGAAATATATATCAGAATATAGCTGTAAGCGGAAAGTATACTGAGGCAGGATTTGCTGCTATAGATAATGTTGACGGAATAATAACATCTAAGGTTAAAATTACATATATGAACATAGTAACGGGTGAATATGTAACTTCTATAGATACAAGCAAAGCTGGAACATATCAAATAAGATATAACGTTATGGATAGTAATAAAAATGAAGGTAATGCCTATAGATTCATAGCTGTAGGTGATGCCAAGATTCCAGGGGCTCCGGATAGTGGAACAGGTGGAACAGGCGGAACAGGTGGAACAGGTGGAACAGGTGGAACAGGCGGAACAGGCACAACAGATAATACAGCACCTGTTATAACAATTAATGGATATAAAGATGGTGATATGATTTACCTAGATTATAAACAAACTTTTACAAACCCTGTAGCAACAGCTAAGGATAATATTGATGGGAATATTACTCCTACTGTAACTGTTTATAAGGATACAGGTTCAAAGTTGGAGCAGATAGTCAGTGTTAATACAGCAATAGAAGGATTATATTCTATTGTATATACGGCAAAGGACAAGGTAGGAAATCAAGCTAAATTTACTTTAAATGTTAGAGTTAAGGGTGAGAATGCAGAAAGTAATGCAGGTATATCATCTTGGACAATTGATAATGAAGTTGGTATAAAAATTGATCCTAACAAGGCTACGTCATCTAATGTAAATTCAAGTGATGCTTATAAGGTATACTGGTTTGAAGGTAAACCTATAACAGGATTAACTGTATTTGCAAATAGTGACAGGGCGACTATAACTGTTAGAGGAGATAACGAAAAATTAGTAACTTCAGAAACAGGTGGGAGAGCATATTACCCATCTGATATAAGTAAATACAGTAAAATAGAGATAAAGGTAGATTCACCTGATAAATCACAAAGTAAATTCTACTACATATTCCCTCAAAAGGTGACTATGGATACCTTAATTCCATCTGTTCAAAAAGCTAAGAGTTCAGAAGAAATCTATAAGCTTATTAAAGGGGCATATGATCCAATAGTTACAGGACTTGAGATGTGGGGTAAGTCATATACAATAGATGCCGTATCTGATTCCGCGGGTATTGCTCTTAATACTCAAGGTGGAAACAATACATTCTATGGCAAGAGCTTACAACCTATAACTAATCCAACACTTAATGACCTTCAAAATATAATTTATGCAGTAAATCAAAAGCAAATAGATTTAAGAAATAAGAATTCAGAGACTTCATTAGATCAGAAGGCAATAACGGATCAAATAGAAAAGTATATAGACCCTAATGATTCCTCGAAGGCTGGACAGCTTATAGTTTCAAAGGCTAAGTATTCATCATTTAAAATTGCTGAGGCTAACGATACTGGATCAACTACAAATGTATTTAATGAACTAAAAACATTAACAGAAATTAAAGCTAATGGAACTTACTTTACTTTTGGTCAATTAAATGAGAATTTAGAAGAGTTCTATAAAAAGGTAGTAAAGGACACAAAGAGCAGTATAATAACTACTACAAAGGCTGTTAATAATGCTAATACAGGAAAAATATATGATTTCTCTAGCTTGATAGCTGAAGCTGATAAGATAGCTATAATAGAAACTTTAGAGGCAATTTCAAACTTTGATAAGACTAAGGGTCAAAGTGAGTTTAGAAAACTTCTTCAAAATCTACAAAGTTATACAACACATAGAACTGAACCAAAATATAAGTATTCATTTAGCGAAAAAGATGATGTTAATAGTATATCTTTAACTGTAGGTACAGGTGATCTTAATAAAGCTTTTGTAGATGTTAACTATACATACTATGTAGATAAAATGAAAGAAGTATTAGTAGATCAGTCTAAGAAGTTAGAAGCACAAACTGCATATGATGCTATTGAAGCAGGAAATGCAGCGGCTAAGGTTGATGATGATAGTAATATATCTGCATTAATTGTAGCGGGTAATGATGCAGATAAGGTATTAAATATTTTAAATAATCCTAAGGTAATGAATAGACTTATAAATAAAGTAACAACAAACTATAAAACTTACTCAGCTGAAAACAAAAAGGAAATTGCGGAAAGGCTAATAAAGGTTATTGGGAAAACAGGGGCAGATAAAAATAACCTAACTGTTAAGAGAATAATCAAAGAAAATCCAGATCCAAATATATTAAAGAGCAAACTTATTGATATAGTACCAAATGAAGACTATATGTTGCAGTACGCATTGAAGTTCTATAAGGGTCAAATAGATGGATTTAATAGTTTGGCAAGCAGTGTTTTATTAAATTCTACTGAGTATGGATATAAGGAATTTAAACAAGAGGAATCTGTTGAACAGTACTCTGAAACAAGGAATAAGCTGATAGCTGCAATAGAAGGTTATATACCTTTGGTTTCAGATATGGGTGGTAAAGCTGATTGGTGGAGTATTGATGCTGCTGATAAAATTAAAGTAGCACATTATATTATTACGAACAGAGCTACTTTAAATCTTAGCAATAAAAACACGATTAAAGAAATTGATGATGCTATGAATAAAATAGTTGAAGAAGCAAAAAAGCTGACTACTATTCCGGATGGGCCAACAGCACCATAGACGTTAATAATTTCTCCTAGAGATAATTCTTAGGAGAAATTATATCAATATAAAAAGTTATATTTAATGGTAAACATTTAAGCTGGAAAATATATTTGAATTTATATGGATTTTTGTTAATATCATAGTATAGTAGATGTAAAGAAATATATAATTTAAATACAACCCTTGTATTTAAATTGATTTTTGAGTACAATAAAGCTATACTTATAAAATACATATAAGTTAGTGTATTATTAAGCTAACAGCTTTTAATTCACTAAGACGAGAGAATTTACTCATTTATTGATTTTTAAAATATAACTTTACATGTTAAAATGAACCAAAATCGTATTTTCTAGTATTTTTAATGTAAGAGTATCCTAATATTCAATCATTAAGAAACTTAGAAATAATAAATTCAAAATTATACCAAAAATCTCATGTACCATACGTGAGTGCTTTAAGTCTTATTCCCAAGGGCTTAAAGTTCTAAAAAAGCACTTTGTCTAAGGAGAAATCCGAGGTCAAAGTGCTTTTTTTTATTTGATTTCTAAGAAATATTAAATAAATGGTAGTAATAGGGCTTTTTATGTTGAATTATAATTGAAAAAGTCTTATTTTTGAATTATTTTGATATTTTAAACTATTTTGAATAGATGTATAATATATCTATACATCTAAAGGAGGGGTTCAAAATGGATAAAAAAGCTAAGGGAGCTATAGCGGCATTAGCAGCTGGTTCAGCAGTCGCAGGTGCAGTGTTTCTTACTAAGAAAGTAAATGCTTTTCTAAAGGAAGGTAGATGTAAAGAGTGTGGGAAAAAGATAGACAATGAGCTTTTTACACTTTATGAACCGGAGAATATGGCATATCTTTCAAGAGATGTTGTAGAAGCTAAGTACTCAGAAAAGGGAATGGTATGTCCAGAGTGCTTTGATAGCGTCTATAAAACAGAAATAGAGGCCTATGAAAGGGCAATTGAAGGAGCAAATAAAGTTAAGGTGTATTTTAAAGACTTCCAAGGAGAAATTGATTATTCTCAGGAAGTGAAAAAGGTTTCTACTGAATGTTATGAGAATAAAGAAGAAGCTATTTACTCCATAAAAACAATGGCAGCATATCTTGACTGTGACATTATTTTTGATTTGGAGTTTGCAACTGAGATAATAAACGATGGAAAAGCTAAAAAAGTAATGTATAAAGCTAAAGGAATTTTGGCTAAATCATATTAGATTTTTCATATAGGATAGAGTCGTAGCAGTACTGGTGTCTGCAGCTAAAACGACGAGACCTTCAAACAGAGCTTCTAATCTGGGTAAATATAACTAGCCTAAGAGCTAAGTGTGAAAACCGCTGCGCTCCACGACTTATCTCTAAGGCTAGGCATATTTATCCCAGATAAGAAGCTCTAGTTTTTTGGCTCTATTATTTTATCCATTAGCTACTCTACTGCAAAGCACATACCCTACTATAAAGGCACTATAAAGAATCCCCTATTTAAAGTCGATATTTAAAGGAACTATAACTTATAAAGGTAGGAGTGTTATGTCAAACACTGTTTTTGTTACGATACTTATTTTCGCAATTTTATTTAATTTGTTTTTTATACTGTTTGGTTATTTTAAATATAAGAAGGAAGATGGAAAGGTGAAAAAGTTTGCTACTATTTTTCTAGCAGAGGGTATTCTTCTACTAGGAATATATATTGGCCTAATTATAGTTTCCAATTTCTATCCAAGTAGTACATCTGTTAGTACTACTTCACCTAATGGTAGTAAGGTAGATTCACTTAGTACAAGTGTTACTGGTTTAAAGGGTAGTCTAGGTAATGGAATAAATGGAACACGTGGGGTTCCTTCTGATCCTAAGGTAGAGGCTATTCTTACAAAGGGGGATACACTTCTTTCTCAAAATGACTTCGAAGGTGCTGTTAAAGAATTTAAGGTAGGTCTTCGTGAGGAAACTTATAAGGATATGTTTCAGCAAAGGATTGATTATACTAGAGATATGAAGAGAGATTATATGATTTATATAAGGGGACTTAACTTTTTTAATAATGGGAAATATGACAAGGCATATAATGAGTTTAAAACTATAAAACCAAATGAGCTTATTTTCTATAGTGATGTGGAGAAGAAGATGGGACAAATAAGTTCAGGTATGCTAATAAACCCTTTACAAAATCAAGGAACACAAGGGGCAGATTCAGGGGCTCCACAGAGTCAAACTATGGGAGCGCCTCAAGGAAGTACTAATCCACCTAGTGGAGCAAGTACAAATGCACCTGTTACTCCATAGAAGTTAGGTTTTGTCAGTTGATATATTGATTCTACATCTTATTGGTTTGATATATTTGGAATTTTACGTGGAAATTGTAACTTAAATGATATATAATTTATTTATTGAAATATTTACATAGTTTTTAATATAAGTTGATTAATATAAAATTCGCAGTAGTTTATTATCTAAAAATATAGTAAGGGGAGAACTTGTTATGAAGTTTTTTAGTAAGTCAAGTAGTAAGAAGGAACAAGTAAAAGAACTTAAGGATAAATATCTTGAGGAAAAGGCTAGTGTAGCGGAAAAAATGGAATTAGAACTTTCCTTAAGACCAAATGAAGAAATAAAAACCTCTAAGGTAGTTAGAGATGTATATAAAGAAGAAATCGAAGGTCTTACTGAAATTAAAGAAGGTGACCTTAATATTAGTACTTCATATGTATTTGCTATAGATGAAGGATATGAGGCAAATGTTTATATAAGAAATGCTACTAAGTTTAATATAAACTTAGAGAATCCATGTCTTATTGTTACAAATGGAGAGGGAAAAATAGTCCTACAAAAGATATTTGATGGTAGTGAACTAGGAACTATTCCTCCTTTCTCAGCTAGACCATGGAAGATTTATTTCGATAAAACATATCTTCCAAGTTCAGTTGATTTAACTAAATGTAAGGTTAACTTTAAGGTTCAAAAGCCTTTTGCGGATAATGGAGAGACTTCTATCGGATTTAAGAAGCTTGAGAATTTATCAGATGAAAAGGCAGTGGAGGTTATAGATTATAACTACCGTCTACCATTACTTAAGGAAAATGAAGTAAACTTTAATATGTCTTCACTTGAAATTGTAGATGGATTCCTTGACTTTAATCTAATAATTAGAAATTCAACTGAATCAACACTTGTTAATCCAGAAACATTAAAGCCACTAGTAGAGGAACTACCAGTTGCAGTTTATAAGGATGATGAGAAGGTTTATAATGAAGTTTTAAGAGTTGGGGCGATAGTTGGGCCAAAGCAAGCAAGATATGTTCATCTATCAACGGCATACAAAACAGAAACACTTGATGGACTTAGAATAAAATTAAATGAACTATAGAATTACAAGACGCCTTAAGGATAATCCTTTAAGGCGTTTACTTATATAGTTAAAGGTTGGAAAAAGGAATGCTGTCATTTGTAATACTATAATGTAGTATGCTATGATATAGTTAGTTATATAAGAATATTTTGGGTGTACCTAAGATTTTCTGAAGATTTATCTATAGAGTGAAATTGACTAAATAACTTGATAGGGATTTTAAAAAGTCAGTTGGTGTAAACTAGCCTGACTTAATAAGTCTGTTTACAATAGTTTTAGGAGGGGTATTTGTGATTAAATGTAATAAGAAGTTAATAGGAACCTTGCTTGCTGTTTTTATAGCTACAGCACACCTAGGCGTAGGTACTGTTTTTGCTAGTACTATATCATATCAGACTAATTCTAAAATTAGTCAATTAGAAACATCTTTTCAAAGAAACTATCTAGGAAGTAAAAATCTTCCTACATTTAGATTGTATCTTTCAGAGGCTAAATCATTAGTATCAAGTGTTACATCAACTTATGAAAAGAATGCATACCTTGCTAGAATTGCTCAGTGTGAAATAGTTATACAAACTATAGAGAATGTTGTTAACATGGAAAGTAGCATAGATAGAAATTATAAGGGTACAAAGAATTTACCTACATTCCAAGCTTACCTAGATAGGGTTAATAGTTCACTTGCTAAGGTTACTAATAGTATAGTACATAGTAAGTTATCTGAAAGATCCTATGCAGGAAGCAATGTTATTAGGGATATTAGAGTAATGGATAGCGGTGATTATATAAAGGCTGCAAGTCTTCGAGAGACGGCAATTGAGCTTATTAATGTAGAAAGTATAGATGAGGCAAAGACTAAGGCAAGTGAAGCTTTAAACTATGTGTGGAAATGCGAAACAAGTTTTGCAAAGGATGCTATAGCATCTGAATTAAAATCTATTCGAGATATGTAAGATTAGGGGAAAAATATTAAGCCACCCCGGAGGTATTATACCCCGGTGGTGGCTTATATAGTTACTATGTGGAGGATTTATGGTTTTTTCAAGCTTAGTATTTTTATTTATTTTTTTACCATTAATAGTACTTATGTATTATATATCTCCTAAAAGATATAGGAATCTAACTTTATTAGTTGGAAGTTTGATTTTCTATGGATATGGAGGAGTAAGATTTCTAATAGTAGTTCTATTGTCGATAATACTTAATTACTGTTTTGGGGTTTTAGTTCATGAATATAGATTATATAAAATTAAAAAAAGATTAGTTCTTATATTGGCGGTTGTAGTTAATCTAGTAATACTAGCTTACTTTAAGTATTTTAATTTCTTTGTTGATAACTACAATGCATTATTTGGTGAAAGTTATGTTTTTAGTAAAGTTATTATGCCTATAGGAATATCCTTTTTCACCTTTCAAGCATTAAGTTATGTAATAGATGTGTATAATGGGGATAAGTTTCAAAGAAAAATAACAGATTTGGCACTTTACATTGTTCTTTTTCCACAGCTTATAGCAGGTCCCATAGTTAGATATAGGGATGTTGCATCTCAGATTAATAAAAGGGATGAAAATATCAATGACTTTGGGGAAGGGGTAGAAAGATTTATTTTAGGACTTGGTAAAAAGGTGCTTATAGCCAATATACTAGGAGAAGTCGCAAATGATACATTTGAAGCGGAATCTATTTCTGTAATGCTATCCTGGGTCGGGATAATTGCATATACATTTCAAATATACTATGACTTTTCTGGGTACTCAGATATGGCAATTGGTCTTGGGAAGATGTTTGGATTTACCTTCCTTGAAAACTTCAGCTACCCATATATAAGTAAATCTATAACAGAATTCTGGAGAAGGTGGCATATTTCACTTGGAACATGGTTTAGAGACTATGTGTATATTCCCTTAGGAGGAAGTAGACATGGTGCATTTAGAACAGGTATAAATCTATTTATAGTATGGCTTTTTACAGGTTTTTGGCATGGGGCTAGTTGGACATTTGTTATATGGGGGCTTTATTTTGGATTTATTATAGGAATTGAAAAAGCTTTCCTTATGAAGGTTCTAAATGTAATGCCAAATATGCTTAGAATCATGTACACTATGGTAATAGTTATTATAGGGTGGGTACTATTTAGATCTGAGGACTTAGATTCTATGATGAATTACTTAATGGATATGTTTGGTGCGAGTTCCAATAGCTTATACAATGCTCGGGATTTTTTCTATATAGCTAATTATAGATATGAATTTATACTAGGATTTTTATTTATGACTCCTTTAGTTCGTAATACAATTATAAAGCTTGAAAATTCAAGTATCAAAGCAGTTAGTGCATTTTTTAGTATAGTCTTTACACCACTTGTTCTTATTGTAATTCTTTATATGGTTGTAATGACGCTTACTAATACAGGATTTAACCCATTTATATATTTTAGATTCTAGGAGGGATACTATGATAAAAGACATAAAGCTAGCTATACTAACTGTTGTTTTTATTCTTATTATATTTCCTCTTGGTATATATAATCTATTTAAAGGGGATAGGGTTTACTCAGATATAGAAAATAGAAACTTAATGAAGAAGCCTAAGGTAAGTATTAAAGGAATATGGAATGGGAAGTACTTTCAGGACTATGAAGAATATACAAAGGATCAGTTTGCATTTAAAGATTCTATAGTATCATCATATGTAAAGTTTAACTTCTACGCTCTAGGTAGAGATAAGGTAAATGGATTTTATCTAGGTAATGGTGGGAGACTTTATGAAGACAGGGATATAGACGTAGAGAATAGCATTGAATTAGTGAAAAAAAGAAACGATTATATAAAAAAGCTATCAGATGAAATAAAATCAATGGGTAAGGACTTTTACTTCCTATATGCACCATATAGTTCTGATTATGATATAGACCCGCTGCCGCTATATGCTAAGGCTAACATGAAAAAGGTACTAGAGGTGGAGTCGGTAATAAACTCATTATCAAACTCCGTTGACTATATAAATATGAGAGATATATTTGATAAAAAAGCAGAAGGACTTCCTGATAAAGCTGATAAATTCTACTTCAAAACAGACCATCACTGGAATATAGATGGAGCCTACATGGCCTATGAGTATATAGTGAACAAGGCTAGGGAAAAATTTAAAGATGTTCCAGAACCTCTAAGACCAAATGAGGAATTCATGGTAGATACATACTATAAATTTAACGGAAGCTATAACAGAAAGCTACAATTTAACATAGATTCAAATGATGAAATCAAAGTATATAGACCAAGAAAAGACCTTATGAAGGAGAGAATAACAGATTATGGCCCGGGAAGTGACCCTATAGATAAGGACCTTTTAGAATCTAAATCATCCTACTCAGTATTTATGGGAGGAGATAAGGCACGGGATATGATTAAAACAAATAGAAAAGAGCTTCCAAACATTCTTGTAATAGGAAACTCCTTTACTAATGCAGCAGAAACACTACTATACACCAACTTTAATCAAATGCACTCAATAGATGTTAGAGATGATAATCAAGGAGCTTATGATATAGCTCATTATGCTAAAAGAAATAATATAGATATAGTGGTTTTTATTAGAGGTGGAATTTAGCATAGACATAGTCGTTATACTAAATTTTTATAGAAGTATTTTGATATTTTTACTTTAGAATATTGAGCAGCTAAAAGTTATTAATAAGAATCGTAATTAAATAAATGAATCTAAAACAAAACAATCTCTCAGTATATTCATAGTAATTTTCTTTATGTAGGGTTAGTATGATTGCGAGTAGTGTAGTTATTTCCTAAACCATAGAGTCGAGAGATAGAGATTCAATCCTTAAAAATGCCCTGAGCCTTAGTAGAAATCGGCTAGCGAAGCGATTTAGATGTCCTACTTAGGCTCAGGGCATTTTTGAGGATTAGAAGATCTTCTCGAAGAACTCGTGGATTTAGGAAATAACTATACTACCGCATCTCTTAAACCCTCAATAAAAATTATTCATATCTTAACGCATCAATAGGATTAAGTTCTGCTGCCTTCTTAGCAGGATAAATTCCGAAGAATATTCCTATAGCTGATGAGAATGCAAAGGCTAATATAACTATACTAATTGATACTGATGGCATAACCCCAACTAGTGAGCCTATTGCCATTGAAAATGATATTCCAATTAACATTCCAAGGGTTCCACCTATAAGACATATTATAAGTGACTCTGTTAGGAACTGAAGCATAATGTCTTTTTTCTTAGCTCCTAGGGCTTTTCGTATTCCTATTTCCCTTGTTCTTTCTGTTACTGATACAAGCATTATGTTCATAACTCCAATTCCACCTACAACTAGTGATATTCCAGCTATAGTTCCTATAACTAGTGTAAACATGGAAAGGACTTTGTTTACAAGGTCAACTTGTTTAAATGCTTCTTCTACAGTATATCTATCATGTGCTCTATATTTATTGTCTAGTATATGGACTATTTTTCTTGATATTTCCTTTGAACGGTTCATATCTGAAACCGTTGCAACCATTGTGCTTATATTAGGTGTACGAAGTATCTTTTCAGATGTAGTGTAAGGAATGAATATCATACCAGGAAAGTCCTCAGAAAATTCGTAAGCAAGGGTTGGGTTAGGATTTTTTATCATACCTACTATTGTATATGAAGAGGCTTTAGCTGATGTCCTAATCGTAAGCTTTTGACCTATAGGACTTTCTCTAGGATAAAGTTTTTTTCCTGCAATGTCATCTATAATAACTACATTTCTAGCAGCTTCAACATCAGAGTCGGATAAGAATCTTCCCTCTAGCACATTTGCATTTATTATATTTCTGTAGGAGGGGGCAGTTGATAAAATAGTTACTTCCTTAGACTTATTCTTATATACTACCGCCCCATATCCTTGAAGTATAGGGGCAACGTCAATAACCTCTGGAACTTTATTAATAAGCATATTTACATCTTCTTTATGAAAGTAGTACCTATCAAGAACTTCTCCAGCCTTTGATTTTACAGATATACTTAGTGCGTTGCTACCGATGCCTTCAAATTCCTTTGATATAAAGTCATGTCCACCTTGTCCTATAGAAACTATGGTTATAACTGAGGATATACCAATTATTATTCCTAGCATTGTTAGAAAGGAACGCATTTTGTTTGAACGTACATTTTTGATGGCACCTTTAAAACATTCTAAAAAGTTCATGTTATCACCTTACCTTATCAGATATTATTACGCCGTCTTTGAATGTTACTGTTCTTTTGGTGAACTTTGCTATATCCTCTTCATGTGTAACCATTACAATAGTAACTCCATCACGACTTAAACCATCGAATATATTCATAATTTCGAGGCTTGATTTACTATCAAGGTTTCCTGTAGGCTCATCTGCTAATAATATAGATGGATTATTTACAAGTGAACGGGCTATTGCTATTCTTTGTCTTTGACCCCCTGAAACCTCAGGGGGAGTGTGTTCAGTTCTGTTTTCAAGGCCTACTTTTCTAAGGGCATCCATGGCTCTTTTTTGTCTTTCTCCCTTGGGTATACCGGCATAAACCATAGGAAGTTCTACATTTTCACGGGCTGTTAATTTGGGAAGTAGGTTAAATGCCTGGAAGACGAATCCTATTTTCTTATTACGAACTATTGCAAGGTCATTATCTGAAAGTGTAGTAACGTCTTTGCCATCAAGTATGTATTCTCCTGCTGTTAGAGAGTCAAGGCAGCCTAGAATATTCATAAAGGTAGATTTTCCACTTCCTGATGTCCCCATAATAGATACGTATTCACCATTATAAACCGATAGGTTAATGTCTTTAAGAGCCTCAAACCTAATACTTCCTGTGTCATATACCTTAGATAAATTTTTTATACTTATAATAGGCTTAGTCATTTTTCACCTCTTTAGTAGACACAACGTCTCCTTCCTTAAGAGTTTCAGAAGGGCTTTTAACGTATTTATCTCCTTCTTTAAGTCCATTTGTTACTTCTATTTCAAAATCAGTTTCAAGGCCTGTTTTTATATACCTTTTCTTAAGTTTTTCACCTTCCACAACATATACATAGGTTCCTGATTTGTCTTTCTTTATAGAGTCAAATGATATGTATGTAGAGTTTTTCTCAGATAGTGTTATGGAACACTCAGCTTCAAATCCTATTTTTACATTTGATGAGTCTTCATTTATAGAAACATCTGCAAGTATAACCTTTTCAGTTGATGTAGGACTTGGAGCCTCAGCAACATCTGATACATATATTACTTCACCTGAGAAGGATTTATCTATTCCAGAAATTTTAATAGAGGCTTTTTGCCCCTTTTTAATTAGTGCAGAATCATACTGACTAAGTGATAATCTTATTTTAAGATTTGAAGTATCATTAACTTGAAGTAGGGAACCTTGGGCAGGAATAGTGCCCTTTGTAGCATTAAGTTTTGTTATTTTTCCTTTTATTGGAGATGTAACCTTAAATGAATTTAGTTTCTTCTCAAGTGATTTTACATCATTTTCTGCCATATCAACTTGAAGTTTTTGTGCTTTTTCATTAACCTGAGGTGTTTTATTATTAGATGATATAATCTCGTTAATTACTTCAGGTGGAACATTACCTTGAGCTCCATTAGGGATATTTTGTGTTTGTGTTTGAGATTTTTGTGATGAAGCCTGACTTTGAAGTTCTTTTTGATACTCTAAGTTAAGGCGAGCTTTCTTTAGTTGATCACTAACATCAGAAGAGTCATAACTAAGAATAACATCCCCTTTATTCACTATGTCTCCTTCTTTAAAGTTAACACTAGACACTTTCATACTTGGGTTTAGTAGAGTCTCGAAATTGCTATTTGAAATTACTTCACCAGTTATAGAAGCTATTTTTTGAAGTTTTCCTCTCTTAACTGTATCTAAAGATACTTCTTGTTTTGTTGATTTTAATTTTACAGTTACAGTACCAACTATTAATAAAATAACAGCTACTAAGGTTGTAATAATAATAGCTTTTTTTCTTTTCATATAATCACCTTCCTCATATGCATATATTATGCCAGTTTTTGATATAAATAAATAGGCAAATGTTTCATCATGTATAATTTAGTCATATATTTAAAAAGTCCTTTAGGTATTATAATAAAACATAGTTTTAGTTTATTAAATTGAGTTATTTGTAAGTTTTTTTACATAAAAAAATACCCTAGAGGGATGCTAAGGTATTCTAAAAAAGAGTTTATTAATAGAGGAAGACTACTATTTGTAGTTTCCGTATAAACGTATAAAGTTTTATTCTGAATTAGTTCATTTTACTTATCGTACAATATGTCGTATTTTGAAGAGTCATATATAAATAATTTGGTTATATTTAAATAAATTATAATAATATTATATGTAATGGACAATTATTAAAAAAAGGTTAAGGTTTAGATAAAGCATGTTTTGAGTTTGAGGAGGATAAATTTAAGTGATATAATTATCTAGGTAAAGGAGGAAGTATTATGAGTATAAATATTATAATGATTTTTAAGGCAATCTTGCTTGGTATAGTTGAGGGACTTACAGAGTTTCTTCCTGTTTCATCAACAGGGCATTTAATTTTAGTTGGAGACTCCTTAAGTTTTACAGGAAAGTTCGCTAATGCTTTTAATGTTGTTATACAAGTAGGTGCAATATTTGCAGTTGTTCTTTATTTTTGGAACAAGCTATTTCCAAAGCTAAATGATAAGAGACAATCAAAAAGAGTCTTTACTTTATGGGGGAAGGTTATAATAGGTGCTATTCCTGCAGCAGTACTTGGACTTATGCTTGATGACTACATAGAAGCTCACTTCTTTAATTCAAGGGTAGTTGCATATGCTTTAATAATAGGAGCTATTCTTCTTCTTATATCTGATAAGAGTAATAAGAGAGTAAGATGTGAAACAGTTGAGGAACTTACTATAGTAGATTCATTTATGGTAGGTGTATTCCAATGTATGGCGCTATGTCCAGGAATGTCAAGGTCAGCATCAACTATTATAGGTGGACGTTTTATGGGTCTATCAAGAGAAGTTGCAGCTGAATTTTCATTTTTTCTAGCTCTTCCAACACTTGGTGGAGCAGCACTGCTAAAGCTAGTGAAGATAGGACTAGATTTTACTGGTTTTGAGTGGGTACTTATAGGGGTAGGTACATTTGTATCATTTATTGTTGCTCTTTTAGTTATTGCATTATTCATGGAATATGTTAAGAAAAAGAGCCTTGCACCATTTGCGTACTATAGAATTATACTAGGTGCAATAGTACTATTTATGGTGTTTTCAGGGAAGCTAATATAGTAATTTAGGATTAGTGGTCTTGCAAGTAGTGGTACCTACGTCTAAAACGACGAGACCTTCGAGAAGAACTTCTAATCCCCCAAAATGCCCTTAGGCTAAGATATGCGCAAACTCGGATAAATCCTCAAACATGCTTCCTATCTAAGCCTAAGGGCATTTTGGAGAATAAGAATTTCTATTTCTTGGCTCTATTGTTTTAGCCGCAGGCACCACTACTTGCAAAGAAACTATCCTTACATAGCAATAGTTAACTTTAGTTAAGGAGATTTTTGTTTAGGTTTATCCGAAGGCTAATCCCAATGCTAGATACCTAACCTACGTCAAAAAAAGAGCCCTAAGGCTCTTTTCTAGTATTTATTAAGTATTGTAATTATATTCTTATTATTAGAGAAGTCAAACTCATTGTTTGTATTAGAATAGGACAAGCTAAATTCAAAGCCAACCATTTTCATTATCTCAAAAATATCCTTTACAAGTACGCTGCATTCCTCGGACCAAGGGCATTTTAGAGAGAGTAGTATTTTACGGCTATTTTTATTAGAGTCCTTAATTGCTATGAGTTTTTCAAGAATTCTATTCTTGGAAAGTTCAATTTCTGAATCATTAAACTTAGCTTTTCCAGGATATTTGTCACATTTAAAGTTCATATCGATATTGAACCCAACCTTTGGATTATCAAAATATTCTAAAGGAAGGGAAGTGTTATTTGATTCAAAATACATAGGGTCAAGGCTTATTAATAATGGAACATCGTAGGATTTAAGTACTCTATTTGATATTTCATTTAATGTTTTGTAATAAGTGTCATTATGTATTTTAGTATTTCCTACGCTAAGAATTATACCGCTAAAATGAGTGTTATCTTTATTCATCTCAATTATTTCTTTAACCATTTGAGCAAAAAATACCATATTGTCACCCTTAGTGAATAAGGATAGATTCTTTCCATCATTTGATATTCCAGGGCCGGTTGTAATCTCTATATAATATGAAATATCTGCCTCTTCTAGAAGGGCAGTTTGTTTCATAAGTTTGTTTTTGCGTTTAAAGTCTGTTTTATAGTTACCACTATCAATTCTAAGTCCTTGGGTTTTAATAATGACTCTATTGAAGCCTATAGAGCGTATATCCTCAGGGTTTATATCCATACTAGAATCTAGTTTGGTTAGTTTCAGGGTATCTTGAAATGTTTTCTCGTTTAGTGGTTTTGGAACCGTTACATCACCTGTTAGGTTCTCTTTCTTAGGGCTACAAGATGATAGCAAAATAACTCCAAGAGCTATTACTAAAAGTAAAACTTTTTTCATTTTTAATCCTCCCCATAAAGGGTATTTTAACACATAATATGTAAAGTTTAAAAAGGTAAATTTAATTAAATATTTAAATTATAACCTATTATACATAATATCATAACTTAAAGAGTTTCGATATAATTAAGATTAATATTAGTATTTACATTTAATATGATTTAAATCACATACATCTAATTAAATTATTGATAAGATAAGCATGTAAGATAAATTAAACAAGAAATTTACTTTTAATAAATATATAAAAGGTTGATTATAGGAGGAAATTATGGGAATTAGAAAGATTGTAAGTATAAATGAAGAAAAATGCACAGGATGTGGAGTTTGTATAATAGATTGTCATGAAGGAGCACTTCAAATAGTAGATGGAAAAGCTAAGATAGTTAATGATGTTTACTGTGATGGACTTGGAGATTGCTTAAAGGGCTGTCCAGAAGATGCTATTACAATAATTGAAAGAGAAGCTGTAGACTTTAGTGAAGAAGCTGTTAAGATTCATCTAGAAAACAAGAAAAAAGCTTCAATACCAAAAATGGAGCAAGCGCCAAAGAGACACTTTGGAGGATGTCCTTCAAGTAGATCAATTAATCTTGATTCAAAGGATTCTGCGCTAACACAGTGGCCAGTGCAGCTAACACTATTAAATCCAGCTGCACCATACCTTAAAAATGCGGATTTACTAGTTACTGCAGACTGTGTACCATTTGCATATAAGTCTTATCATGAAGATTTCTTAAAGGGAAGAAAACTTGCAGTAGGTTGTCCAAAGCTTGATAATGTAGAAAGTTACATTGAAAAGCTAACAGAAATCATAGAAGTTAATGAACTTAAGAGTATTACAGTTCTTAAAATGGAAGTACCATGTTGTCAAGGAATTGCAAGAGCTGTAGAAATGGCAAGGGAAGCTTCTGGAATTGAAATAGAAATTAATCTTGTAACTGTATCTATAAATGGAGAAATTCTTGGTAGAGAAGTTGTATAGTAAGTTTGTGAGTCATAAACCTAATAATTAAATTAGTGTGTATTAGTATAAAGGCCTTATCCTATGAGTAAATCATGGATAGGGTTTTTTTTATTTAAAATTAGGTAACCTTAAGGAACTATTCTGCATTAAATGTATTATGTTAAGTAATTAGTATTTATTCTATTCAATAATTAGTAATATATATTTTAAATAATAAATACTAATATTATATGAAGAAGAATTTTTAATACTAGTTAAATAAAGATAGACCACTTAAATATATAAAGGGTGATTGTATGAATCATATAGATAAGAAAAGAAAAGAATCTATTAATAAAATGGTAGATAGTTTTAAGTTGCTTAGTTTAATATTTTCTGCAGTGGGTTTTTTTTATATAGTTTTCAATGTTGTAATAAAATTTGAAGCTATTGAACCTTTTGTTTTTTCTTTGATTTCCTCACTTCTTGCTATAGTGTATATTGTAGATTTAACTCTTGATAAAAGGCTTCTAAATAAATTTAAAGGTAAGATATTTGAGTATATTGAATGCACAGTGCTTCTTATAATTTACAGTAAGCTTATCCTAGAGTCCGGGGGAGTTTTTAGTAATTATAAGTTTGTATTAGTTATTTATATAATTTTAACTTGTATTCAAAGAAGTCGTATTTTGTCTAGTATAGTATGTATCTATTCTTGTCTTTTTATAACTATAGTAAGTTATAGTTACTACAAATCTCTACCAAATGTTATTGTTAATGATATTCCCCTAGCTATAAGTTTTATAGGTATATACATTATTCTTAGAATATTTATAATAGCTGAGGAAAATGCAAGGGAAAAAATATCAAAGATTGCTAATATTGATTATCTAACTAAGGTTTACAATAGAAGATTTTTTAACCAGTCTCTTAAAAATAGCTTTGATGAGGCAACGAGGTTACAAAGTTATCTCTCTATAATTCTACTTGATATTGATTATTTTAAAAAGGTAAATGATACCTATGGACATTCCTTTGGAGATAAAGTTTTAAGTACAATGGCAGGGATAATTAAGGATGAAGCTGGTAAGGGAAATGTAGTAGCAAGATATGGGGGAGAGGAGTTTGCAGTAATACTCCCAGGAAATAACGGAGATGAAGCCTTAGAGGTAGCAGAGAGAATAAGAAGCCGAATAGAGAGTCATATCTTCTATTATGAGCTTGGACTTGAAGAAGTTAAGATAACTGCATCTCTTGGATTGTGTACCTATCCTGATAGAGCATCTACAACATCACAGCTTATTAATAGAGCAGATGATGCTCTTTATAAAGCTAAGTTTTTAAATAGGAATCGTGTAGAGGCATATGATTGTATATTAGAAGAAATTAAGAGAGATGTACTTCAAAATAATTTAGACCTTTATATGAATATAAAAACAATTATGAATGAAATCAATTCGAGAGATGGATTTACCATTGAGCATAGTGAAAGAATGGCTATGTATGCGGATATGTTTTCAAGGGATATTGGACTTTGTGAAAGGGATAGAAAGCTTTTAAGGTATTCGGCTTATATGCATGATATAGGAAAAATAGCTTTAACTAAGGAAACCTTAATTAGAAGAGAAGAGTTAAAGGATGATGAGATAGAGGAATATATGGCACACTCTAAGGAGGGTGTAGAATTAATAAAGGATATGATTCCTTTAAAAGAAATCCAAAAAGTGGTATTGTATCATCACGAAAGATACGATGGCCATGGTCATCCAAGTGGACTTAAGGGAGAAGATATACCTTACTTTGCTAGGATAGTATCTATTATAGATGCATTTGATTCTCTTACATCTTCCTTTGATGTAAGAACAGCCAGAAATCTTAACAGTTCTATTGATAAACTAAGGCTAGGAAAAGGAAAGGATTTTGATCCAGAACTTTGCGAGATTTTTATTAATGCTATGCTAAAGAATGATAAATTATTCTATAGCTTTAATAAAAAGAATACAGGTGAAGAGGAAGTAGATGTATAAAATCTTGTTCCTCTTTTTTGTTTATCCGATAGCTAATCGCCGCTAATCCATCCCTTTATAAGCTATGGGATAAGCTGCGCTAAGCTCCTGGATAACGACTTCTAAGAATCAGAGGGAGTTAAACTTCCTCTGATTTAAGAATTCTGTTTATTCTATTAGTTAGGAGGATAGTTATGGAAACTAGAAAAGCTATTAAATGGGTAGTGTTTTGGGTATCTCTATCTTTAGTTTTTAATTTAGGGATATATTTCTTTATGGGAATGGATAAGGCACTAGAGTATCTTGGAGGTTATGTTATTGAGGAAACATTAAGTCTTGATAATTTATTTCTTTTCCTCATTATATTTGAGAATTTTAATATACCTTCAAATTATCAAAGAAGAGTGCTTAACTTTGGAATAATAGGTGCTATAATACTAAGATTTATTTTTGTAGTCTTTGGAGTAAGTGTAGTTAGTGAGTTTGGGTGGGTTTTATACATATTTGGATTTATTCTAATTATAAGTGGTGTGAAAATGTTAAGGGATAAGGAAGAGGTAAATAGGGATTATTCAAAGAGTATTTTTATAAAGCTTATTGGAAAAATAGTTCCTATATCTAATAGGCTTCATGGAGAAAAGTTTTTCTTTAGAAAAAACAATATACTTTATGCAACACCTTTGTTTGCTATTCTTTTCTTAATAGAAGGGTCAGATGTATTATTTGCAATAGATTCTATACCAGCGATATTTTCTATTACAACAGACCCCTTTATAGTATACACCTCTAATATTTTTGCTATGCTTGGTCTTAGAAGTCTTTATTTTGTGCTTTCGAATATGAACAATCAGTTTAGATATGTAAAACAGGGAGTTGCCTTGATTCTTGTTTTTACTGGAATAAAATTATCCGTACTATTGTTTGGAATACATATTTCTATTGTTGTTTCTTTAATGGTTATATTCACTCTTTTAATCGGAAGTGTAGTTATGTCTATATTAGCTAATAAGAGGGAAAAAATAAGAGAAGGTATGATAAAAAACGACATTATTAGTTAATTTTATGTTACTAAAGTAAAAAAATAATAACTTTTATGGTAAAATTATAAACAAACTAAGGAAAAGAAGGTAATAATGTGAAAAGAACACTTGCTATACTTTTAGGGTTAGTAATGCTTTTTATATTTTCTATTAACGTAGTACAAGCAGATATTAAGGAGATATCTTCCTCTGATTCTAAGTATATAGAAGATATCTCTAAGGATAAGATAATAGTAGGAACAGTAAGTGAATGGAATTATCGTGAAGTAAAAGGAAGGTCCTATGGCTATGACTCACCATTTATAGATTATTTAAGAGAAGAGTTAAATCTTAATGTTAAGGTTATAAGTGTTCCTGTAGAGAAGTCACTTGATATTCTTTATAAAGGGAAAGTAGATTTTCTATTAGGTACTCCTATAAATGAAGAAGTGAACAAAAATACAAGATATGTGGATTATAAACATCTAGGAAGCTTTTTGTGCGTTGCGAGAAAAGATAGTAAGATTACACCTCAAAATATAAATAAAAGTATAATTGGCGCTTTAAATGGGCCTATTACGAAAAATATAATATCAAAAAGATTTAAAAATATTAAATATTATAACGGAAGAAAAGAAGTATTAGATGCTATTGAGAAAAAAGAAGTTGACCTAGGTCTTTTAGAGTACCATAGAAGACAGGAGTTAATTGGTAGAGAGAACTTGAAAATAGTTTATAATATAGATTCTTTGGCATTTAAGTTAGGAGCTGCTACAACTAATAAAAAGTATTTTAAGTTAGTTGATATAGTGAATAAGGATTTTAATAAATTCCCTACTTATTCTAGAATCTACGAACATAATAATATCAACTATAAGGAAAATCTTAAGTTAAGATTTCAAGAATTTTTAACTAAGGAAGAGAAAGAATATATTAAAAAAACAAAGGAAGTTACACTAAATACAAGTTATGATATCTATCCTATTTTCTTTAGAGAAGGAAGTAAGGAAAAGGGGATAGTTCATGAAATAGGAGAAATGCTTGAGGACTTTACAGGAATTAAGGTGCTATATAGTGATAATCTAAATGAAAAGACAGATATGAAAATAGATACATCCCCTTTAGATATAGAAGAGGAGAATAAGGAAAAGATTTATTCAAGTCCACTTATAATGGTAGGAAAACAAGATGGAAATAGGTATGAATACTTTCATAGTTTGCCTAATTATAAAGTTGCTTCATTATCAAGGTACAAGCTTGATAAGATAAATTACTATATGAAGTCTAATGTAATAGAATATAAGAATCAAGATGAACTTCTTGATGCTTTTAATAATTCACAAATAGACTATATGATTGTTGATGATGACACATTTGAGTATATGGTTACAAAGGAAAGTAAGGATAATATAAGAAAAATAAATAGAATAGATGCATATATTGATTTTTATGTAAACCTAGAAAATTCTGATAAAGTTTTAAGAAGCATAATGAAAAAGGTTATACATACATATTTAGTTGAGAGTATGGGGAATAGTTCAGATGCACAGAAAATTCAAGGAAAGTTTCAAGATAACTATATTTCTATAATTGATAAAACTAAGGAAAAGTATGATTTAGGGATAAAAGTAGCCATTATACTTATGCTTATTTGCTTTTTACTAATATTTTTGGTAGCAATAGCTAATAAGAGAAATAGTAAGATTAAAAGAAAACTTGAATATGTACTTAAAAAGGATCCTAGAATTGACGTTATAACAATTAGATTAGATACAGGTGAAGTTACATCTGATACACAGTTTAGACTTTTAGAAGATATGGATATTTCTAACTTTTCTAGGTATTTAAAAGTAATTAATATCACTGAGGAAGAGTATAGAAGCATTTATGAAAAGGCGCGAAGTACAGGAAAGTTTGAAATAGAGTATTCAGCCTACGTAGATGGATTAAAGAAATACTTTAGAGAATATGCTCAAATTGAGAGCGATGGCGAAGTAACATCTATTGTATTAGATATAAGTGATGACATAAATAAAAGAAAAACTCTTAATAAAAAGCTGAATCTAGACAAGTTAACAGGACTATATAATAGAAATTGTTACGAAAATAAAATAGAAGAACTAATTAAAATGGATAGTGATGTATATGGAGCCCTTGCATTTATAGATGTAAATAACTTCAAATACTATAATGATACATTTGGACATAATGAAGGTGATAGAATACTTATAGAAATAGCTAATATTTTAAAATCATTAGTTGATGGAAGTACAGTGGTTTTCAGAATATCCGGGGATGAGTTTGGATTCTATAAACATGGTATATCAAGTGATGAAGAATTAGAAAAACTTAAATGTATGCTATCAGACAAGTTAACAATTGAAAAATACATAGGCTTAAAAACTGTAACTGTGTGCTGTTCTATAGGAGTATCTCTTTACAATTTTCATAGTAGAAGTATAGGGGAGCTGTTTAAGTTTGCAGACAAGGCTATGTATGTATCAAAGAAGAGAAAGGGAGAAGGTTCTATAGTTACTATTTTACCAAGTAAGTATAAAGGTGAAGTAAGTTTGGATTTAAATAATAATATATAATTTAAATAAAAATAAAACCTGCAAACAAAATGTTGTGCAGGTTTTGTTATTTTTAATGAAAGATATTGTAAAAGTATAGTTAATTATTAAAAAGAATATTGAAGCAGTGGAATTAAGGTTTATTTTTACCAAAATATGACGATAATTTTAGTGAGGTAATACTATACAATAAATAGGAAACATGTACTTACTATATATTTCTAACGGAGGTGATTTGTGTGTCGTTTAAGTTAAGTGAATTTAGAGGAGTTGATTGGATTTACCTATCAAAGAAGCATATAGATTCTGCTATTATATTGCTAGATAATGGAGGGGATATGGGCATAATATGCTTCCATATTCAACAAGCAATTGAAAAAAATTTAAAAGGGTATGTTTTAGTAGAGACAGGAGAACTTATGGATGGACATAGTCTTATTAGCCTTGTAAATATAGCAGCGGATAGAAATCCTAAATTTATAAAATTTAAAGGGGACTGCCCATTTCTAAGCTCCTTTTATATAGAAGATAAGTATCCAAGTGAGGACCCTTTATGGGTTAAAAAAAGCGATGTAGAGTTTGCATTAAATGTATATAATGATATGAATATTATAATTAAGGAAGAGCTGAAGGATATAATATAAGAATGTTTTATAGAAAGTTTGTGCTCTTGCAGTAGTGGGGTCAATCCCTAAATCGACGAGATCTTCAAACAGAGATTCTAATCTTCCTAAATATGCTTATACTAAGTGCGATATCTAAACCACTTTGCTTGCCGATATCTTACTAAGTATAAGCATATTTAAGCAGATAAGAATCTCTAGTTTTTGACTCTATTGATTTAGGGATTGACCCCACTACTTGCAAAGAAACTATTCTTATCTAAAATACTTCACTTTATATTTAGGCCGTTAGGCCAATATGTTTAGTAAATTATACTTATCCTTATTTCAATATTTGACTACACTTTCCTAAGGATTCAATAAATTACTTAAGAAACAGTGCGTAGCACAAATAATTCTCTTATCAAATATAATCTACTCTAAAACAGCCTAATCTCTTTCATCTCTTCACTTCTATATTAAATCAATTAACTTAACATATTTAATATAGAATGTGAGAAAAATTTAGTAGCTACTATTATACTATCCTCATCTATATTAAATTCTGTACTATGAAGAGGGTTTAAGATTCCCTTTTCTTCATTTCTTGTTCCTATATATACATAGCAGGATTTAACTTTTTTACTAAAGTGCCCAAAGTCATCTCCAGTCATTGCTCCATGTTTTAATGAATAGGTTTTATAGCTTTGATCTTTGTTTAGGTTTAGTAATATATCTACAACTTCTCTGTGGTTTATCGTAGGTACACCTGATGATATTTGGAAGTTATAGTTTGCTCCATGACCTTGAGTTATTGAGGATACTATTGACTCGATTTTTTTCTTTATTCTTTCTGTAGTATCGAGGCTAAGGGTTCTAATTGTTCCTGACATCATTGCGGTGTCTGGAATTACGTTATCCCTTGTTCCTGCATGAAATTGACCAACAGATATTATTATTGGGTCCTCTTGAGGACTGTTTTGTGCTGCAACTCCCTGAAGTGACATATATATTTGGTTAAGTATAAGAATAGGATCAATATTTTGATATAGTAGGGCACCATGGCCACCTCTTCCTATAACTTCAATACTAAATTGAGAAGGACAAGCCATAGCACATCCATCTACAATTCCTATTTCACCTACAGGTATATAAGGCCATATATGACCAGATAGTGCATAGTCTACCTTAGGATTGTCAAGTATAGAGTTTTCGATCATTATCTTAGCTCCACTATCATTACAGCTTCCCTCTTCATTAGGTTGAAATACAAACTTAACACAGCCTTTTATTTGATTTTCAAGTTTCTTAAGAATCATTGCACATCCTAGAGTGTAGGCTATATGTGCATCGTGTCCACAGGCATGCATAAAGCCACTATGACAAGACTTATAGGGAATATCGTTGTTTTCAGAGGTGTTTAAAGCATCAATATCTGCACGAAGTAGTATGCATTTGCCATCTTCAGCTCCTTTTAATATTCCAACTATTCCAGTTGGAGAGTGTTCTTCTATTTCAAGACCTATTTCTTCTAAAATAGATTTAATATATGCTGTAGTTTTATATTCCTTCCAGCCTATTTCAGGTATTTTATGAAGATCACGTCTAATGTCTATAAGTTTATCTTTAATTTCCATTAGTAACTTATCAATCATTTATATACTCTCCCTTTGAGTAAGTTTTAATTTGCGAATATTTCTCTTGCTAGAGAAGTATGTATATATTATCTAGCTAATTCAATATTACTTTATGTAAATGGTTTTCTGCAAATCAAATTTTCCTCATATAAATCATTTTTGGTTAGATTTACAATACTAGGATCTAATAAGTTTATTTATAAATATATATTGTGCTTAATTGTAAAAAAAGTTCAATGACATTGCTTATATTTTGATTACTAAGAATTGGATATTATTCTTAGTTGGATGTATTAAGGAGGGGTTTTATGTTTAGTCTAAGGAAGCTATCTTCAAAAATAAGTTTAATAGTAGCTTTGCTTGTGTTAGGGGTTATAGTGGCTATTAGTTCTATTATACTTATTCAAGTTAGAAGAACTGCCTTAAATGATTCAAAGAGTTATGGAAGAGAAATAGCAAATGCATATTCAAAGGATATTATAAATAAGTTAAACGCATCGGCTCAATCAACTCTTGCTATGTCTAGTTATATGGAGTGTTCAAAGATAAATAAAAATGTTCCTAGAGAAGAAGCAATAGAAACCTTAAAGAGATATTTAGAGAAAAATAATTATCTAGATGGGTTATATGTAGTTTTTGAGCCTAATGCCTATGATGGAAAGGATAGTGCCTATATTAATAAGGTAGGACATGATTCAACAGGAAGATTTATAACATATCTTTCTAAAGGTGAATCCTCTGTAACTGTAGAAGCTATAACAGACTACGATGATACTAGTGAAGAGAATTACTATCAAATAGCTAAAACAACTAAAAAGCCTTTTTTAATGGAACCTATTAAGTATGAAGCAGGGGGGAAGGTTTCATGGATTACTGCAGTTGTTGTACCTATATTCGATGAAGATGGAAATTTCATAGGGATAACTGGAGGAGATATTAGTTTAGATAGTTTCCAAAAAATGATTGTAGAAGCAAAGCCTCTTAATGGGTATGCTTCATTAGTAACAGACAAAGGAAGTGTTATGGCTCAGGGTCAATTACAGGATTCAGTAGGAAAGAAATTACATGAAGTTCTAGGGACATTTGGACAGGCTGATAAAGCAGAGAAAATTGTTAAAGGAATAATAGAAAATAAGAGAGTAGAATATGAGTCAAATGGTTCAATAAGTATATTTACTCCTATTCACATAAAGGGAATAGAAGGACAATGGGGATTTGGAGCATATATACCAAAGGAGAGTATATATAAAGGATATAATGATATTTTGAAAGGAATAATAATTATTAGCTTTGTAGTTATAGTTATTTCAATTATACTAGTGTTTTTAGTTACTAAGAAGATTGTGAAGCCTATAGAACTATCATCAAGATATATGAAGAGGATGGGAGAAGCAGATTTTACAGAATATATACCTGATGCTTTGATTAATAGAGTTGATGAGATAGGAGTGTTAGGTAAGTCTTTGCTTCAAATGAAGGAGAATACAAGAGATACACTAAATAGTTTTCAAAAGGAATCGAATAATGTGCATGACTTTGCAAACAAAGCTATACAAGGTATAAATACCCTAACAACAAATATTGAAAATGTTTCAGCTATAACCCAGGAATTATCAGCTAATATAGAGCAAACAGCAGCATCAGCACAGGAAATGAGTAGCTCATCTATGGAAGTAGAGAAGGAAGTTGAAGAAGTGGCTACTAAAATAGAAGAGGGAAATAACCTTGCATTGGAAATTACAGTTAGAGCAGCTAAATTGAAAAATGAGTTTATGGAGGCTATTAAAGAAGGAGAAAGAATAATAAGTGAAACCAGTGGTAAGTTAGCCGAGGCACTAGATGAGTCTAAGGAAGTATCAAAAATTCAGATGCTATCAGAGTCTATAATGGAAATCACAGAACAAACTAATCTACTTGCATTAAATGCTGCAATTGAAGCAGCAAGAGCAGGAGAGTCAGGAAGAGGCTTTGCAGTAGTTGCAGAGGAAATAAGAAAGCTTGCAGAATCATCTAAGGGTACTGTTGGAGAAATTCAAGATATAACTAATAAGGTTACTACCTCTGTACAAAAGTTAGTTGATAGTTCTAATAGTATGTTAGAGTTCTTAAATGAAAATGTGTCTGTTGACTACGGAAAGATGATTAAAGCAGCGCAGCAATACAATAAGGATGCTGAGGTTTTTGCAAAAATTTCAAATGGATTCACTAAGTCCACAGAGAAGATATTAGAGTCAATAAAGGAAACAAACTCATTAGTTGATGGAATTGCATCAGCAGCTACTGAAGGAGCAATGGGAACAAGTGATGTTGCTAATAAAGTTATGGATGTATTAAACGAGGCTGAAAATGTAAAGGATATTTGTGGTCAAGTAGTAAGAAGTAGTGAAGAAATATCTAGTAGCATTTCTAAGTTTAAGGTATAGAAAAAAGGTAGGCAATTTAATTAAATTGCCTACCTTTTCGATTAATGAATAAGTAATTGTAAATAGAAATGTGATATAATTGTGAATATACACAATATTCTATAGAAACGAAGGAGGAGAAGTCTCATGTCATTGAAGGATAAAGTTGTAATTATAACTGGAGGAACAAGTGGAATAGGACGTGTATCAGCAGAAAGGTTCCTAAAAGAAGGTACTAAGGTAATGATTGCTGGAACAGGAGAGGAAAAGTCTAGAGCAGTTGCTGAAGAGTTAGGAACAATTAACGAAAATGTTTCATATGTAAAGGTTGATGTTAGTAATTACAAAAGTGTAGAGAATATGATTGAAAAAACTCTTGAAGCATTTGGAACTATAGATATTTTATTTAATAATGCAGGAATTACTATAAATAAACCTTTTTTAGAACAAACTGAAGAGGATTATCTAAAGGTTATAGGTGTTAATCAACATGGGGTTTTCAATGGAATACATATATTTGGTAAAAAGCTTATAGAACTTAATAAAAAAGGTACAATAATTAATACAGCATCAATTGCAGCTAGAATTACAGGTCCTACAATGATGGGGTATGCAACAAGTAAGGCAGCTGTTGAAATGCTTACAAAGTCGGCAGCAATGGATCTTGCTCCATATGGAATTAGAGTTGTAGGGGTAGGTCCTGGAGTTATTAACACACCAATGATTTCAGAATTAAAGGCACAAGCACTAGATTACCTAAAAAATATGCATGCAAGAAAAGAAATTCTAGAGCCAGAACAAATTGCAGATGTTGTAGTTTTTCTAGCTAAAGAGGAAGCTAGCGGAATAAATGGACAAGTTGTATTTGTAGATGATGGATATATAAACTTTAAATAAATATAAGAAAGGGCTGGTAGATGGTTTAACCTTTACCAGCCCTTTTAGAGTTTTCTCATGTTGAATAATATATTATACTAAATAGAGTAAGGAACTATTAAATTTATCTGGAGATATTTGTAGCTGTGGCAACCGATATTTATGATGAAAAATGTTTTAATTATATTATTTAGAGAAAGGATGGGATATCATGGCGGAAAACTTAAAGGGTAATGAAAATAATAAAAAGGTAAATATTTTTTCCCATATAAACAGATTTGATTTAATATTAGCTCTTATTGGAACATTTATTGGTGTTTCTCTTATTACAATATTATCTGTAAATTATGATAGTGCTTTTTTAATAGCATCATTTGGTGCATCTGCAGTTATATTATATACCACACCAAAATCTCCATTTGCTAGACCGCAAAATGTAATCTGTGGACATGTACTGGCAGCAATAACAGGAATTGTTATGTATAAGGTGTTTGGGATAACATGGTGGTCTCTAGCTCTTACAGTAACAATTGCTAATGGAATTATGATTATAACAAATACAATCCATCCTCCAGCAGGGGCGACTTCACTAATAGCAATACTTACAAAGGCTAGCCCGATTTTTATTATTAAACCTGTACTTGTAGGGACTATTATACTAGTTGTTTGGGCTATATTAATGAATAAAATTCATGATAAAATAAAAAATCATAGAAATAAAGTAGAAGAAGAAAAGGCGGTTTAATGTAGGGGGAGTGCTTCTGCAATAGTGTAGCCTTTATATAAACCGACGAGACTTTCAAGAAGAATTTCTAATTCAAAAAAATCCCCTCTCCTAAGTGCGATATCTTACTAAGGAGAGGGGATTTTTTAGAATAAGAAGTTCTAACTTTCAGCTCTATGGTTTATATAAAGGCTACACTACTTGCAATGAAACTATCCCTACATGACAAAGAAGAGAAATAGTCTTTTGTTTCGAGAATTAGAAGTTATCATATTAAGAGTAGTTTGAAATTTTATTTGTTAAATTAATATTCTAAAGATATATTAATCCTAAAACATATCTCTTAAGATTTTACATAGGAAGAAACTATTATGAAGTATAAAATGAAGAAGAGTGTCAATTTCCCGGGAAATAACACTCTTTATATATTAAAAAGTTATTGTATACAAGTGAAATTTAATTTTGTTATGTAAGGATAGTTTCATTGCAAGAAGTGGTATATAGGTTTAAAACAGTAGAGGCGAAAACTAGAGACTCTTATCTGTAAAAATAGCCTTAGACTTAGAAGACATCGGCAAGCAAAGCGATTTAGATGTCACACTTAGTCTAAGGCTATTTTTCAGATTAGAAAATCTATTTGAAGCTCTCGTTGTTTTTAAGCCTATATACCACTTCTGCAAGAGCACAAGTTTACATCAAAGCCCTTAAATTGAACAACCTTGAACCCCTGTATATTTGGCCATAAATTCACCAGTTCCACCGAATCTTTCATCAAGGGTAAATACTTGAATATCACTAGGGAATTCTTGTACACCATTATCTAGATAGAACTTTATACCATCAACTTCTATTATTTTATCATTTTCTTTTTGCTCATACAGAGCAATCCCAAGTCCTGGACCGTCTCATCCTATTGTAGTTATAAAGATTCTAATTACAAAAGGTTTGTCTTTTTTATCTAGTACTTCTTTTATACCTGTACTAGTGTTTATATCCATAATAATATTCACTATAATCACCTCGAAAATTAATAATATTGAAGGGAAAAGTTTTTAGGTAATAATTATTATCCTTATATATAACTTACCATAATGTATAGAAAAAATCAATGATAATACATTTGAGTATAGAGAGAAGTAATTAAGCATATAAAAGAGAGTATTCCTATAAGTTAAGGAATACTCTCTGGTTAATAGGGCTGATTAAATTAGTCTACATTACAAGCGCTGCATCCATCGCCGTAGGTTGCTGAGAACCCTCCACCGAATTTATCGTTTTTACTTATTTCAATACTATCTGTATACTTATCTAAACCTTCATCTAAGAAGACCTTAATTCCATTTACTTCACAAAATTCTTCAGGACTGTTTTTTTCACAAAGAGAAACCGAAAGTATAGGTCCACCACATGAAATAGTAGATATATCTACTTTAATTCCATATTCTTTGTCTTTATTAGATAGTTCTTGTTTAAGCGCTTTGCTTGTTTCATTGTCCATACGAATGTTCATTATTAATCACCTCATAATTATTTTATACGATTACTATTTATTATATGATAATAATTATTCTTAGATATAATTTATCATAATAAATGGCAAATAGCAATAGATTAATCTTTATAGTTTAAATAGAAAGGTATTAATCATGCTACTATATATTATTGTAAGTTTCGACGAAAATATTAATAAAATAGAAGGAATAATGTTAGAATTGTTGGAATATATATTTATTTGTTGAATTTAAATAGTTAATTGTCTGATAGCTTAAGGGCTACAAGTACCTAGATAAAGAATTTTAAAATAACATAAATGATTTAGTAATAATAATATAATATTATAGTTTGTAGAAATGTGAGATGAAATATGTTTAAATATTGGTTTATAGATAAAAAGGATCAAATTCAAATAGCTAAAGATCATAGCTTTATTGATAATTTAAAGTTTGATTTTAAGTACAAAACTACAAGAAAAGAAATCGATTATCTTGATTTAGGATATACTTTAGACCCTTGGCTAATCCAATTAAGAATAAGACTTCGTGAACTAAGATTTAGTATTATTAATTTTATATATTTTTATAATAAGAATATAGATGATAGAACTATATGTGACCTTGGAGAAGATAATGGACGATTTTTTCCTAATCTATCAGATGAAGGTAGAGGCTATTTATTTCAATTAAATTATTTTTATGGAAATTTTCAAGTTCAATATATATCTATAATTGATGCATTATATCATGTTTTAAATATATATTATGATATAAATGTTGATGGTAGTTTTGGATTTAATAAAAACATAATAAAAAAGGTTAAGATGAAAAATCAAGGAATTAGTAATAGGCTAGAAAACTTCTGGAAAGACTGTAAGATAAGTAGATATAGAAATGATAAGATTCATAACTATGACCCTAATATACCTGATAAAGGATATGATGAATCTAGAAAAGGGGTTATAATGCATTATTGTCCAAGATATATTCACTCAAAGGAAAAGTACGAATTACTTAATGAAGAGTGTATTAAAATGGAGCAATTACTTAAAGATATAAAAAGATATATGGGTAAGGATACAAATAAGCACTTAGATAGGGTTGATGTAAAAGTAGATTATAACAAACCTAAAAGCGTGGATAAAGTTAAAGGACAATATAAAAGGAAAAAAAGAAAAACAAAGTAACACAAAATACACCTTAATCATATTATGTATATATGCGAGGTGATTTTATGGTTTATGGGGTAATCATGTCAGGAGGACTTGGTTCTAGGTTTTGGCCTAAGTCAAGAAAGCATCTTCCGAAACAGTTCCTTAAAACTGTAGGGGACAAAACCATGATAGAGTGCACAATTGATAGAATATCCAGTGTTATAGACAAAGATAAAATTCATATAGTTACAAATCAAAATTATGTTCCTATTATAAAGAATCTTCTTGATATAGAAGATGGTAATATTTTCAGAGAGCCAACAAATAAGGAAACTGCATCTTGCATTGGTCTTGCGGCGATAAAGCTTCTTAAAAAAGACTTTGAGGCTGTAATGGTAGTACTTCCATCTGATCATGTCATTATAGGACAAGATCAGTTTGAGGAGACATTAAGACGTGGTATTTCTATGGCTAGAGATGGGGATTACCTAGTTACTATGGGAATAAGCCCTACTAGGCCTGAGGCTGGGTACGGATATATCGAAAAAGGGGCAGAAGTAAATAATGGTATTTATAAGGTTAAAAGATTTGTAGAAAAGCCTAATGTTGAAGTTGCTAAAAGCTTTATAGAAAAAGGAAGCTATCTTTGGAATAGTGGAATGTTTATATGGAGAGCAGATAGGCTTTTAAGAGAATTTAAAAAGTATCTTCCAGATCTATATAAATCATTAATGAGAATGTATGAATATATAGGTACTGATAGGGAAAATGAGGTTATAGAAGAGGAATACAATAAAATAGATGGAATATCAATAGATTTTGGTATTATGCAAAGGACACATAGAGGTGCTGTTCTTGAAACTTCATTTGAATGGGATGATATAGGAAGTTTTACTTCCCTTGAAAGATTTCTTGATAAAGATGAATATGAAAATGTAATCTCTGTTAAGGATGTAAGTCTTTTAGATGTGAAAAATACCACCATATTAGGTGACAAAAGGCTTGTTGCGGGAATAGGTCTTGAAAACATACTTATAGTAGATACAGAAGATGTTCTTTTAGTATGCAATAAAGAAAGGTGTCAGGATATTAAAGCACTTGTAAAAAACATATCCTCACTAGATGAATATGAAAAGTTTATATAAAAAGAGAGCTATATTGTAAATTAAATACAATATAGCTCTCTTTAGTTTATATAGGATATTAATTTGAATTAATGGAAATAATATTTTGTAAAATACATAATAAGGCTTTTAGTAGAAAATGTTTTCATGGTATTTTATAAAATCTAATAAGTCTAACTTTAAAGTATATTTATTCCATATATAGTTTAAAGTATAAATAATCTTTTAATGATGATTATTAATAGGAAATTAGTGAAGAAAATTATATTAATAATTAATGAAAACAAACAAACTATTACGATTTTAAGGTATTAATATGAAATTTCAGGTTTATTTGACTAAAATTAATATATTTAAGCCTTTTTTGAACCTTTTCTTATTTGTTTCAAATGATATAATCAGATTTATTAAATTGCAAGTCCCGGGATTAATGTTTAGGAGGAAGAGAATATGGAATTGGGGTTTTTAATAGTCTTCATGCTAGTCTTTATAGGATTAAGCTTTTTAATGGGACTATACCTAAAGAAGATAATTTCTTATGAAGATACTTTTGGAGAGAAAGTATTTTCTCTAATTGAAAGACCAATGCTTAAACTACTAGGAACTAGTGAAAAGATGAACTTTAAAGACTATTTAATAAGTATACTAGTTTCAAATTTAGTTATGGCAATTGTTTCTTTTATAGTTCTTTTAGTTGCATCTGGTTTACGATGGGATACTACTATTAATACAGCTATAAGTTTTATAACTAATACAAATCTTCAACACTATAGAGGTGAGGATATACCTGTATTTGTACAGAGTTTAGTTATGATATTCCTAATGTTTACATCAGCAGCAACTGGGATATCAGTTGCATTTGCTTTTATAAGAGGCATATCAGGTAAGTTTAATTCACTAGGTAACTTTTTTGAAGATTTTACGAAGGTAATTGTTAGAGTGCTTTTACCAATATCTTTTGTTGTAGCTATATTACTAATGCTAGGTGGAGTACCTCAAAGTTTAGGAAGTGAAACATTAGCTAGTACACTTTCTGGCAGTAAACAGACTATTATGTCAGGTCCTATAGCTACATTTGAAGCTATAAAGCATATAGGAACAAATGGTGGAGGATACTTTGGAGCAAATTCTGCTCATCCATTTGAAAACCCAACTCCAATAACCAATATTATAGAAATGCTTTCAATGATGGTTATTTCAGGTGGACTTATAGCTTCCTTTGGACTTATCATGAAAAATAAAAAACAAGGAATTGTTTTATTTGCGACCTGTTTAACTATATTCCTAATGTTATTTGGCATGCTTCACTTTGGCGAGATAGCTAAAGGCTCATATCTTTCTTCTCTTGGAATTCAAAATGGAATGAATATAGAGGGGAAAGAGGTTAGGTTTGATGGAATTTTAAGCACCTTATTTAGTACTATTACTACAACCTTTACTACGGGTAGTGTGAATACATCGCTAGACTCGTTAAGTCATTTATCTGTAATTGCAGCAATGCTAGGAATGATGCTTAATAGTATTTTTGGTGGAGATGGTGTAGGATTCTTAAATCTTATAACATATGTAATACTAAGTGTGTTTATTTGTGGTCTTATGGTAGGTAGAACTCCAGAGCTTTTTTCTAAGAAGGTTGAGGCTAAGGAAATGAAGTGTGCATCAATTGCAATACTTGTACATCCTACTATTATACTGATTCCACTAGCTATTGCAGCTATTGTTAGTAAAGGTACTGGGGATTATCATACATTATCAAGAATGCTATATGAATTTACATCAGCGGCTGCTAATAATGGGTCGCTTATGGAGGGAATTCGTGATAACACAGTATTCTATAATTTGCTAACAGGAATTACTATGCTGATTGGAAGATATGTTTCCATGGGAGCTCTTTTATATGCATCCTACTCTCTAATGCTAAAGCCAAGTGTTGGAAATGCAGAAGGTTTTAAAACAGATAATGTATTGTTCTATATTATACTTACAATTATTATTCTTGTTATCGGTGCATTAACATTTTTCCCAGCACTATGTCTAGGTCCTATTGCTGAATACTTAACATCTATAGGATAACTTAAATTTAAGATGTATTTTAAATATTAATAAAAAAGGGTGAGGACTATGAAAGAGAATAGTGAAGGAAAATTTCTAAATAAAAAAGTAGTTATGACAGCCTTAAAAGGGGCATTTTTAAAGCTTGATCCAAGATATATGATTAATAATACTGTAATGTTTATTGTTGAAATAGGATGTTTTATATCACTTCTATTTACAATTGCACCATCTAGCTTAATTAATATAGGCGAAGGCAGAGTATTTAATGGGATAATATTTTTAATACTATTTATAACTCTTTTATTTGCTAACTTTGCAGAATCTATTGCAGAGGGTAAAGGTAAGGCTCAGGCGGATTCATTAAAGCAAAGCAAAAAGGATGCTAAGGCAAACCTTCTAAATGCAAAGGGCGAAATAACTGTTATAGATGCAAGTGAATTAAAGCAATATGATATTGTTATTTGTTCTGCAGGAGATATAATTCCAGGTGATGGAGAAGTTATAGAGGGTATAGCATCAGTTGATGAATCAGCAATTACCGGTGAATCTGCTCCTGTATTAAAACAAGCAGGATCAGATTTCTCAAGTGTTACAGGTGGAACAAGAGTTGTTTCAGATACACTTAAAATTAAAATACTTGTTAATCAAGGAGAGTCCTTTCTTGATAAGATGATTGGACTTGTTGAAGGAGCTAGTAGACAAAAAACTCCTAATGAAATAGCACTTGAGGTACTTCTTATAACGCTTACTGCTATATTTATAATAGTTACTATTTCCCTTTATTTCATAGGAAATTACGTTAATGTAAAGATAGGTATGGCAAGTTTAATTGCACTACTTGTATGTCTTATACCAACAACAATTGGAGGGCTACTATCCTCAATTGGTATTGCTGGTATGAACAGGGCAGTTAGCTTTAATGTTATTGCTATGAGCGGTAAGGCGGTTGAAGCATGCGGAGATGTAAGTACTATAATACTTGATAAAACAGGTACTATAACATATGGAAATAGACTTGCAGCGGATTTTGTTCCAGTAGGAGACCACACAAAGGAAGATGTAATTAAAGCAGCGGCTATGTCATCTTTAATGGATGAAACTCCTGAGGGAACAAGTGTGGTAGTACTTGCTGAGAAATTAGGATTTAAGGAAGAAGCTACAAAGTATATTGATGCTGAAATTATAGAGTTTTCAGCAGAAAATAGAATGAGTGGAATGATTCTAAATGATGGAACTGCATATAGAAAAGGCGCAGGAGATAGCATTAAGGAACTAGTAGAATCTGAAAAAGGCTCAATTCCATGTAACTTAGAAAAGGAAATAACTGATATATCATTACTTGGAGGAACTCCATTAGTGGTAGCTGTTAATAATGATATAGTTGGTGTTATTTACTTAAAGGATACTGTAAAGGAAGGTCTTAGAGAAAGGTTTGAAAGACTTCGTTCTATGGGAATTAAAACTATAATGTGTACAGGAGACAATCCTTTAACTGCTAAGACAATCGCCAAGGAAGCTGGGGTTGATGCATATATTGCAGAGGCAAAACCAGAGGATAAGATTGAAGCTATTAAAGAAGAACAGTCACAGGGTAAATTAGTTGCTATGACAGGTGATGGTACTAACGATGCACCAGCTCTTGCACAGGCAGATGTTGGTATAGCCATGAATAGTGGAACAATGGCAGCTAAGGAAGCGGCTAATATGATTGACCTTGATTCCAATCCAACAAAGATAATTGAAATAGTAGAAATAGGTAAGCAGCTACTTATAACTAGAGGTGCCCTTACTACATTTAGTATAGCAAATGATGTAGCTAAGTACTTTGCTGTTCTTCCAGCTATATTTGCAGCATCTATTCCTAGTATGAATACACTTAATATTATGGGCCTTTCAAGTTCTAATAGTGCTATTGTTAGTGCATTAATATTTAATGCGGTAATAATTCCAGCACTTATTCCTATAGCTATGAAGGGAGTTAAGTATAGATCTGCCAGTATTGATTCTATATTAACTAGAAACCTGCTTGTATATGGACTTGGAGGATGTATTGTTCCATTTATAGCAATTAAGGTAATAGATATGATTATAACTCCATTACTAAGTGTACTTGGGATTCTTTAGGAGGTAAATTAAATGAAAATTTTTATGAATTCAATTAAAGTAACAATTATCTTCCTAATCCTATGTGGAGTTATATATCCATTAATAGGTACAGGAGTAGCACAGGTTCTTTTTAATAATAAGGCTAATGGAAGTATTATAGAAAGAAATGGAGAAAAGATAGGTTCACTTTATTTAGGTCAAGAGTATACTAAGGACTATTACTTTAAGGGAAGGCCAAAAAGTGATGAAGGTGGAGCTAAAGAAACACCTAGTGGAAAGGACTTTAAAGAAACTTTAAAGAAAAGGGTAGACCTAATTAACAATACCTATGCTACTGCAAACATTAAAAAGGGTAAGAAGTTTGATGGAATTCCAAGGGATATGGTAACTACATCAGCATCATCTAATGACCCTAATATATCTAAGGAAGCTGCTCTTTATCAGGTAAGCTATATATCTGAGAAAAGTAAGATTAGCGAAGATAAATTAATAAAAGCAATTGAAAATAGTACAGAAAATAATGTAGGTAAAGCTTATGTTAATCTTATCAAGTTAAATATGGAAGTAGATAAATTAATCAAATAAAATAAAAAGCTATTATAGAAACATCTATAATAGCTTTTGTTTTATTCTGCTAGTTTTCTTGCGCCCTCAGATAATATATCTACGATAGCAACTAATATTAGGTATGCTATAAGTATTAATGTTACCTCAGAGAGTTTAAAGTAGCTCATGCTAAGCTTAAACTGCTGACCAAGGCCACCTGCACCTACAAATCCTACAACTATAGTAGTACGTATAATTACTTCCCATCTATAAAGTATATAGGTTATAAACTTTTGCATAACGCTTGGTATTACACCGTATAGAAGTATCTGAAATGAATTTCCTCCACTTGAGGAAAGATTTCTAATAGGGGATAGGTTAATATCCTCAACCACCTCGGCACATAACTTTCCGAGAATTCCAAAGTTATGAAGGGCCAGTGCTACAGCTCCAGGAAGTATACCAGGTTTAAATATAAATATTATAATCATAGCCCATACTAGTTCAGGAACTGATCTAGAGAATATATATAGTGCCCTAATTATCCCGAATAAAAGAGTACTGAACCACCCTTTAGAAAGGGTAAGCTTACCTTCCATAGTAGTCCTTGCTGCACTTATAACAGTTATGACCATACCAATAGTGGCGAATCCTATTGCCATTATACTCATTTGAAGAGTTTCTAAGGTAAGCTTTAAAACATTTCTCCATTGCTCTAGATCATAAAATGCAGGGTTTTCTTCACCAGCTCCAATAAGACCTGAGAAGAATTTATTAATATGATATAGGTTCTTCTCTGTAAAGATTGAATTAAGACTTGCCTTATCTACAACCACTATGTGTATCCATGAGGCTATAATAAGGACTATGCTAATAAGTAAAGAAACTTTTATAAAATTAAAGTTACCTTTTTTATGATTGTTATCCTCAACAAATCTTTTTCTTATCATGTTGCTCCAAAGATCGGTTATTACAACAAGTGTAACTAGAAAGTACATATATGTCCATACATCACCATACTTTAAGTCATCAAGTGCTAATTGTATCTGATAACCAAGACCTCCAAGACCAATAAAGCTCATAACAGTTGAGGAACGAGTGGCACATTCGAATCTGTACATTGTATAACTAAACATATCAGCCTTTACCATAGGAAGATAACCATAGAGTAGAAGTTGAAGTCTAGATGCCCCTGAAGATCTTAATGCTTCTATTGGCTCTCTATTTACATCATTTAACATATCCGCATATATACGACCGAGGATCCCTCCGTAGGGAATTGCAAGTGCAAAAATAGCTGCATAGGGGGATAGACCTATTGCTGTTACAAATAGTAGGGCCCATACAAGTTCATGGACACATCTCATAAATCCAAGAAGGGATCTAAATATGCTTTTACAAAATGCTTTATTAGAATTATTAAAGCATAGAACACCAGAGGCTAGCACACCAAATACAAAGCCTATTATAATTGCAATAGATATACCTGCTACTGCATAGGCTAAGGTTATCCAAGATGATTTTATAGCAAGTAGTATTATATCACTTGAAAGGTTTGGATGAATTATACCATTAAGTATCTCCTTAATAATTGTCATTCCACCTGTATGAATAAGCTCTCTATTCCACTTAACAGAAAAAAGACTCCATACAAATGTAAGTATAAGTATTAATGTTAGTATATTTCTTTTATGAAATTTAAAGAAACCTGTTTTATTCATTTGTAGAAGGCTCCTTTGTATCATCTATCTTATAAAGTTCAGCAAGGTCATCTTCACTAACATTACTTGATTCAAGGTCAAAGTATATTTTGCCATCCCTTAGGGCAATTATTCTATCGAAATACTTTTTAGCATATTCAACGGAATGAAGACTTGCAATAAGAGTTTTGTTATTTTCCTTTGAAATACTAGTTAGGATAGAAAGTATATCCTCGGATCTTGTAGGGTCAAGTGATGCAACAGGCTCATCCGCAAGTATAACCTCGGGATTTTGAACTATAAGTCTTGCAATAGCAACTCTTTGCTGTTGTCCCCCTGAAAGGTCTGCTGTTCTTTCATATAACTTATCTAAAAGTCCAACTCTTTCAAGGGCTACCTTTGCCATATCTAAGTCTCTTGGAATAATAAGAGAAATTAAAGATTTTAAAAAGCCCCAGTCAGAAAATCTTCCTGCAAGAACATTATGAACTACAGGTAATTCACGAACTAGGTCAAATTGTTGACGGATTATACCGACTTTCTTAGCAAGCTTTTTAGGGTTTTTGTAGCTTGTGGAGGATTTACCATCTATTAAAATGCTACCACTATCAATTTTATTAATACATGCTAATGAGTTAAGTAGTGTAGTTTTACCAGAACCACTAGGTCCGATAAGTGCTATGGATTCTCCTCTTTTTATAAAAAAGGAAAGGGAAGATAATACTATCTTCCTTTCATATGATTTTGTAACTTCATTTAATTCAAATATGTTAAGTGACATTTTTTCACCTTCTACTTTTTATCTAGTCCTGTTTTTGTCATAACTTCTTCGATTAGTTTGTAGTTAGAGTTTTGTGTTGGTATGAATTTATCTGCATTCATAAATGTTAATACGTCTTTTTCCTCAGTACTCTTTGAAGCATCCATTGCAAGAATTGCGTCTACAATCTTCTTCTTAGTACCTTCACCAAATACCTTATCTAGGTTTTCGTCACTATTAACTGTCCAGTTGTAATCAAAGAATTCAGGTGTTGTATAGAATGCCTTAACCTTAGTTAGGTCAACCTTCTTTTCTTTAACAAATTTATCCCATACAGACATATCAACAGCAGCTACTTGATATGCACCTGATTCTACAAGCTTTATAGATTTATCATGTGCACCAGAGAAGTTAGGCTTTCCGTTTAGGTCCTTATCAGCGTCGATTCCAGCTTGCATTAAAAAGTAACGAGGCATTAAGTGACCTGAAGTTGAAGTTTCACTACCAAATGTAAGAGATTTTCCCTTTACATCTTTAATGTCAGTGTATGGAGCGTTTTTTGAAGATATAAATACGCTTTTGAATTTTGCATCTATTGGTCTTTGTGCTATTGCTTCAGAACCAGCAACCTTGCTTCTAGCTTGAACTCCAGTGAATCCACCAAACCATGCAAGTTGTATTTCTCCTCTTTCAAAGGCAGTAACAAGTGCAGTATAGTCTGTTGATGGAACAAATTCAGTTTTGATTCCAGTTTTAGTCTCAAGATATTTTGCCATTGAAGTCATAGCATTATTAATTTCAGTTTTCTTTTCATTAGGAAGGTATCCTATTTTCATAACCTTTTCGCTTTTCTTAGCTGTGTTATCCTTAGTTCCTTCTTTCTTAGGAGCTGAACAAGCAGTTAATGAAAAAATCATTAGTGCTGTAAGTAAAATTGAAAAAATCTTTTTCATAATTGTCCCCCTTCTTTGGTTTGCATATTGGTTAACTAGGAATTAACTTGTTGTTAACCGCATCTAAAATTTTATATTAAATGGAAGTTATTGTGTAATAGTTTATATTAATACAAGAACTTACATATATAGATAAAAACTATATAAAGTAAAGAAAAATATGTTGACATATAAATGAAATTGACTTTTAAACAAAAGAGAGTATAATTTATCTTTGTTAGTACTTTGTAGTACTATGGAGTACGATGTGGTTTTGGGGGGTTTAATATGGATGAAAAGCAGAAATTAATTATGAATATTGCACAGGAACTTTTTGATGAGAGAGGTTTTCAATATACTTCTATTGATGATATAGCGAAGGCATGTAAAATATCAAAGGCTACATTTTATAAATACTTTGCTAATAAAGAAGTGCTAGTTTACGACATCATAGATTATGCTAATAATCAGTTATATGAAATTATAGATTCTATTAATTCTGAATATAATCTTAATGGTATAGAAAAACTTAAAAAAAAGATTATAACATCATGGGAACATATTTTTTCTCAAACAATCTTTAGTGTTTATATTACTAAGAATTTTTCCAAAAATGAGAGGGAAAATATAACCGATGTTCGTAAAAAAAATAAAGGTAAGCTTTTTAAAGAATTTAGGATTGGTCTTATTGAAGCCTTTGGTAATGATGTAAAACCTTTTATTTGGGATTTGGTATTTATCTTAGATAGCCTAATTCATGAATTTATTTTACTTACCCGTGTAAACAAAAAAGAAGTAAATCCTGAGGTAGTTGGTAGTTATATTGTTAAGATATTAGGTTTTTCTGTAGAGACCCTAAAAGATACCTCCGGTTTAATAGATAAATCTATATTCTCATTTGTGGAGGGTATAGAGGACATTGAAGAAACAAAGGAAGGACATTTGCTAGAAATATTAAATGATACTAAGGAGTTAATTGAAAAAAGCAGGCTATCATTATCTAGAGTTAAGCTACTAGAAGGAATTGAAAAGTTATATATAGAGATTAAGGAAAAGCGATATGATTCTTTAATGGTAGATGCAATTCTTGCACTATTTGAAAAGGAAGATTCTTTAAAAGCTCAAGTTATTTTAATAAATAACATAATAAGTGAACTTAAAGAGGAGGTATAATAATGGAAATACAAGAGAAGAAAAGTCGAAATATTACTCTAGGTATTATAATGACAGGGGCATTTATAGGTTCCCTTGGTCAAACTTTAATGTCACCGGCACTACCTACTATAATGAAGGATTTTAATATTAATGCAGATGTAGGACAGTGGTTAACAACTATTTATTTATTAGTTGTAGGTATAATGATTCCAACAACTGCTTACTTAATAAACAGGCTAAGCACAAGGGTGTTATTTATCACAGCTATGGGGATTTATTCAGTAGGTTGTATTGTTGCTTTATTTTCAACGAATTTTAGTACATTATTTATTGGACGTGGTCTTCAGGCATTAGGTTCAGGGGCATTAATGCCACTTTTACAATTTGTAATACTTTACTTATATCCACCTGAAAAACGTGGTGCAGCTATGTCACTTGTGGGAATTACAATTGGTTTTGCTCCTGCGGTTGGGCCAACACTATCTGGATGGCTTATTGACTCATTTGGATGGCATAGTATATTTAATGTACTTACAACAATTTCAATTTTAGATTTTGTTTTATCATTTATATTCTTAAAGAATGTTAGTAAAGGTACAAAGTCAAAGCTTGATATACTTTCTGTAATTTTATCAAGTATAGGATTTGGTGGGGTATTACTTGGATTTGCTAATATGGGTCATTATGGACTTTACAATGTAGTAACATATCTTCCTATGCTTATTGGTATATTATCACTTATTGTTTTTACCCTAAGACAATTAAAGGTTGAAAAGCCTTTATTAGAACTGAGAGTTTTTAAGGATAGAAACTTTACTATTAGTACTATTCTTGTGATTATTGTATATGCAACAATGATGTCTGCAACAATTATTATTCCTTTATATATTCAGTCAGTTAGAGGATATACAGCACTTCACTCAGGATTATTAATGTTCCCAGGTGCAATATCAATGGTATTATTAAGTCCATCTGTAGGAAGATTTTTAGATAGATACGGAGCACGCTTTCTATGTATTGGTGGAATGGCTTTACTTGCTGGGGGAACAATAGCATTTTCTTTTCTTCATGAAAGTACATCAGTTGTATTTTTATCAGTAATGTACTTTTTCAGAATGGTTGGAATTACAATGCTTTTAATGCCTCTTACTGTATGGGGAGTTCAAAATCTTAATAAGGAGCATTTATCACATGGAACTGCAATTAATAATACACTACGTCAAATTGCAGGTGCTATAGGGTCAGCTGTATTTGTAACTGTAATGGTAAATGCAACTAAAAACTCAGGGGAAGTATCAAGAGTACTTGCTATAATTCATGGAATAGATGTATCATTTATGGCCTCAGGGATTTTAGGGGTTCTTGGTCTTTTAATATCTCTTTTCTTTGTTAAAAATAAGAAAGGTTTAAAGGCCTAGTTCCTCTTCCGTAATTACTTTAATATTATTTTCAATAAGTAGTTCAGCAGTTAATCCATTTCCTTCTATAAGGTTACCTGAAAATGTTCCGTCGTATATGTGAGAGCAGCCACATGATGGACTTTTGGATTTTAGTATAGCTTTATTAATACTAAGGGCTTTTGCTACTTTTAGAACTTTTTCTGCACCAATTTGAAATTCTTTAGTTACATCTAGGCCATCCTTAGTTGTAACTATTCTTTTGCCATTTTTATCTATAGTAATTTCACATGGTGTTCTTGGCGTGGAGAGTCCCCCTAATTGTTCAGGACAAAGGGGGATGGCTTCACCTTTTTTTATAAGTTCTATTATATTGGGGTTTTCACTACTTTTACCATTGTATCTACAATTAATCCCCGCTAAACAAGCGCTAACTATATACATAGATTACCTCCTTTTGAAATATTGTAGTTGGAAGACTTAACTAATCTAGTGGTATTATATGAACCTCAAGGCTTCTTGTAAGTCTTAGGAATTGTGTAAGATTAGAGCTTCTAAATAATTTGTCCCCATTTGATTCAAGGTTATGCCCTATAATTATTTGTGTTATGTTTTTATCCTGTGCAAAATCCGCAAGTGATTTATATAATTTATTAGATGTAATACTTATAGTTTTAGCCCCTAGTTTATCTGCAAGCAAAAGGTGATTCTTTAGGAACTTTTCATCACTTGAATTAGGCTTTTTAGAGAATAATCCTTTTTCCTGTGCATTTACAACAATCCACTCGCATTTATATCTTTTAGATATTCTAGCACCACGTCTTATAAGTTTTTCACATGATGGGTTAGAGGTAATGCACACCATAACTCTATCTGTAGTATGCCAGTTTTCACGAATTCCATGTTGCATTTTGTATTCATTAATATCATCCTCAACTTCTTCGGCTATTTGTCTAAGTGAAATTTCACGTAGAGCATTTAAGTTTCCTTCTCTAAAGAAGTTTTTTAGAGCACGTATTGCATTTTCTTCTTTATATATAAGACCTTTTTGAAGTCTTTCCCTAAGTTGTTTTGGGGTAATGTCTACAAGTACAAGTTCCGCATCGGTTAGAATAGAATCTGGAACAGTTTCACGCACCTTTACTCCTGTAATTTCCCTAACTACATTATTTAAGCTTTCTATGTGTTGAATATTCATAGTAGATATTACATTAATACCACACTTTAGAATATCAAGTACATCTTCGTATCTTTTTTCATTAATCGAACCAGGAGCATTAGTGTGAGCAAGTTCATCAACTAAAACAGTTTCAGGTTTAAGCTCACATATAAGGTCAAGGTCCATTTCTTCAAGAGTAATTGTTCCATGTGGAATTTTTCTTCTATCTAATACTTTAAGTTCCCTTACTTGACGTAGCGTTTCAACCCTTCCGTGGGTCTCGAGATAACCGACTACTATATCTTCACCATTATTCAATCTATCATTAGCTTCATTTAACATAGCATAGGTTTTACCTACACCTGGGGCAAATCCAATATATATTTTAAGTTTTCCCTTTGATTTCTTTTCTTTAGAATATGCTTTAATCTCTTGAGGATCAGCGTTATTCATTTTTTCATCCATCCTTGCATTAAATTTTTATTATCTAAATTAGGTAAATATACTAATACTATAGTATATTTACTAGGTTTTTGACAAATATAAATTAATCTTTTATGTAGGGATTGTGGTGTTGCAGTAGCTGTGCCTTCCTCTAAAACCGACGAGACCTTCAAATAGATACTCTAATATACAAAAGTAAGCTCAAACCAAGTACGATATCTAAATCGCTTTGCTTGCCGATATCTTACTAAGTTTGAACTTACTTTTGTAGATAAGAATTTCTAGTTTTTGGCTCTATGGTTTTAGAGGAAGGCACAGCCACTTGCAATGAAATCAAGCCTACATAACATAATTAATTGTAGAGTAGGGAGGGGATTAATTTAGATTTGATATATAGATATGTTCAAATATATATTTAGTGACATAATAAAGGAATTTAAAAAATAAAAATAATTTCTCTTCAAGGGAAGGAGTGAATTCTGTTATGTAAGTAAAGTTTCTTTGCGGTAGTTATTCTATTAGCTAAAACAATAGAGTCAAAAACTAGAGATTCTTATCAAGTGAATTTTCAAAGCCTTAGAGATATGTCGTGAAGCGAAGCGGTTTTAGACATAGCTCTTAGGCTTTGGAAATTTACGCAGATTAGAAGCTCTGTTTGAAGGCCTCGTCGTTTTAGCTAATAGAATAACTACCGCAAGAACAGCAACTTTACATCTAAGGCTAACTTTCCTTCTCACACTCAGGTTCTATATGCACAGTTACATAGCCACCAAGAAGTTCTTTTTCGATTTCTTCCTTTACCTCATGGGATATTGAGTGGGCATCAAATATAGATATTTCTTCATCTACACATATGTGAAAATCTATTTCGCGGGTTGCGCCACTTTTTCTTGTTCTAAGTTTATGAAAACTTTTAATCCTAGGGTGAGAGCTAAGTAGTTCTTTAATTTTATTTAAATCCTCAGGTGGTAATGAGGTATCTACTAAGTCAATAAGGGATTTTTTTGTAAGGTCAATAGAGGCTTTAATTATCATTGTTGCAACGACAATAGCTATAATTGGGTCTATAATTTGTATTCCTGTAATTTTAATAACAATAAGCCCTAAAAATACACCGAAGGATGTAAATACATCTGTTAGAAGGTGCATTGCATCTGCTTCAAGTGCTATAGAATCTTCTTTTTTAGCTATTTTAAAAAGTAGCATTGATATACATAGGTTAATTAAGCTTGAAATTAACATTACAATTATTCCTGCGTTTAGACTTTCAATTTGAACTCCACCTATTAGTTTCTTTGAAGCTTCTACAATAATAATTCCTGCTGCTATAAAAATCAGGATTGCTTCTACAAATCCAGATACATTTTCAAATTTACCGTGACCAAAGGGATGTTCTTCGTCCTTAGGTTTCATAGATTGTTTTATTGATATAAATGCAATTATACTAGCAACTAAATCAAGTCCTGAATGAATAGCTTCAGATAGTACGCTTATTGAACCCATTAAAATACCTGAAATAAGTTTAAATATTATAAGAAAGCTATTAGAAAATATAGATAACAAAGCTGCTGATTTTTTGTTCATATATTTACCTCCTATTCTCAATTGAATTTATTAACCTCTTTTATTATATTCGCTAGTGTCTTAAAGGTGAAGGGCTTTTGTGAGAAAAGTTTAAAATTAATAATTATCAATTGAGAATGGTAATTGTGATAAATGAGCCTTAAGTGTACTAGTAATTTAAATATAAGTAACTGTTAAAGTTTAAGATTTTCTTTTTATATATTATAAAAAGAAACCATATAGGAGAGTCCTATATGGTTTTATAAAGGTCTTTATATACTTGCAGTGTTTTCTTAGCAGTTATTTCCCAAGAAAACAACTTACTTCTTTCATATCCTTTAAGTATTATATTTTCACGAGTACTTGAATCCTCAAGCACCTTTTCCATGGAGTCTTTAAGATCATCTATATCATATGGATTAATTAAAAGTGCACCATCTCCTACAACTTCAGGAATAGCTGATATATCAGATGTTATAACTGGACATTTACAGCTCATAGCTTCAAGTGGAGGAAGTCCAAATCCTTCATATAAAGAAGGGTAAACAAATAGTGATGCAGCATTGTAGAAAAGAGGTAAATCTTCATGTGGTACAAATCCTGTAAATTGAACCTTATCTTTAATAGATAGTGTTTCTGCTAGGTTTGTAAGTTTTTCATGCTCATCACGTGAAGGACCTAGTATTACAACTTTATAATCCTTTGATAGATTTTTATATATTTTAGAGAATGCAACAAGAATGGATTTTACGTTTTTTCTTGAGCTAAAGCCTCCAAGATAAAGAATAAAGTCCTCTGTAATTCCGTACTTTTCGTATATAGATTTTTTCGTTTCTTCTTTATCCAATGGAGAAAATATATGGTCAGCTGCAAGATGAGTTACCTTGATTTTCTCCTCTGGTACATCGAATATTTTTATAATATCATTTTTTGAAAACTCTGATACGGTTATGATATTATCAGAAGCCTGAATTATACTAGGCATTTGAGCTATAAACTTTTTAAGGTATCCCCTTCCTACTGTTTCAGGCATAACATATGGAATTAAGTCATGTATAGTTGATATAGAAAGACAAGATGTTTTTTTAGATAATCCTATTCCGTTTTGAGGAACGTGATATATATCAACATCGTTATTTTTTAGGTTTTGAGGAATAAAATAGTCCTCGAAAAATCTATGATGTCTTTTAGAGGACATATTTATAGTTACATTATCTTTATATATATTTCTATAGTTAGGTCCTGCCCAGTAAAGGTGGTATTGATTGAGACTATCGTTGTTTAAAAGATAGTTAAGTACTTGATTTGTATATGTTCCAATACCAGTACCTTTATACCAGTTGGCACCTCTAGCATCTATTGCGATTTTCATACTTTTCACTCTCCAAATAAACTCTGCTTATATACTATAAATATTAAATGCAATTACCTTTTGTGCATGATAAAACTTATTTCCTATCACATTCTATGATTATTTTCATATTATAGAACAAAGGCCATTAAGACATTTGGAGTGATTATATGGAAAATGTAAAGCTTATTTTAGAAGAAAGCTACGATATAAAAATCCTTGAAATTGAAAAAATAAAAAATGTTTATAAGTTAAATACAACTGAGGGACTGAAGTGTTTTAAGGTTTCAAGATATAAGGAATACTTAGTAGAGTTTATTTTGAACTCTATAGAACATGTAAAAAGTAGAGGTTATGGTGGAGTTTTAGAACCTATACTTAGCAAAAGTGGGGATAGATATATTCAGTTTGAAAAGGGATATGGATATCTGTGTGAGTGGATTCCCTCAAGGGAAGCAGACTATAAAAACCCAGTAGACTTAAAACTTTGTGTTAAATCATTATCAAAGTTCCATTTATCATCCTGGGACTTTGACCCTTCAAAGGCTGCTGTTGGGAGAAGGTATTATGGCAAATGGATAACAAAGTTTAGTAAAAGGCTTAAGGAAATGCATGAATTTAAAAGAATTGCTGAATGTAGATTAAATCAAAGTGATTTCGACAAAATGTATATTGAAGGATTTAATAGTCATCTAGAGAGGGCAGAAAAATCAATTAAAGCCCTTAAAAGTGGTGATTATAGGGATACTATGGAAAGGCATAGGGTATTTAGTGGACTATGTCACCATGACACTGCAAACCATAACTTCTTAATTGATGATGAATTAAGCGTTTATCTTATAGATTTTGATTATTGTATAACAGATTCTCATTTGCATGATTTAGCTAGTATTGCTATACGTAACTTAAAGTATGGAAATTGGAGTCTTGATACATTATCATTTATTATCTCTGCCTATAGAGAAAATATAGAGGTCACTTCTCAGGAAATGAGTATTATTAAGGATTTTATTGAGTTTCCACAGGACTATTGGCAGGTTGGACTTCAGTATTATATAGAACATCAGCCATGGGATGAGGAGTTTTTTAATAAGAAGTTAAGTAAGTCTTTAGAAGATTCAAGCTTAAAGTATAAGTTTTTAGATGAGGCTCATAAGGATTTTATAAATGTGTAATTTAAGGAGGAAATAAGATGAATGTTTCAAGGCTATATGGAATAGATGATTATTACTCAGAGTGGTCTATTAAAAGGTTTGATGGCCCTGAACAAAATATACTTTCAACCTCCTCAATACTTAAGTGGGTTCAAGGAGGTAAATTTGATAATTTTCAAGAGATAGCTGAGACCTATTATGGGAGACCATATATAAAGATTGATGATAATAAGTATATATTAACTAAGAATATAAAAGGTAAAAAATTGAGAATATCAGATGAGAGTGAGGTCCTATCTAGTATAAGATGTCTTGCAAGATTTCATTTAGCTGCTGAAGGGTATCTTATGCCAAGTGGAATAAAAACAGAGGCTAATTGGGGAAAGTGTATGGAGAAGTATAAGACATTTACTTGCTCACTTGAAAAATACTCTGATATGTTAGAGGAAAAGGGATGTAAAAATGAATTTGAAAGGGAAACAAAGATATATTTAGATCTTTTGTACAAGCTTTCAAGGAAAAGTATAGAGTTTTTTAGATCTGATAGATATATATATGCAATCGAAAAAAGTATGAGAAAAAGAGAAATATGTATTAATGACTTTACACCGAATAGTGTAGTTATGGTAGGGGAGAGAAGAGAGCCATATATAGTGAAGGTTTTTAATACTGCTTATAATATGTGTGAAGAAGATATAGCATCCATGGCAAGAAGGTATATTGAAGAAACAGGACGCATAGAATTCTTAGAAGAGATAATAAATGAATATGGAAAAATTCGTGAGATTGATGATATTTCAAAGGAGAATATTAGGCATATGTCTTTGTTTCCAGAATTGCCTATAAAGATTATTACAAAGTATATGAAAAAGGGGCTTTATAAGGATGATATGCTTAAGAAGTTTCTATCCGTCTCAAAGATTTTTCAAAATCTTAATATGGAGGTGTAATCTTGGAGTACAGATATAGGGATAAGGCGTATTTATCAAACTACACCTTAGATACTACACTATTTGATAAATTTGATTTTCTAGTTGAGGATGTTATTCCTATTAGAAGTGTATATATATTAAAAACAGATAAGGGTATGAAAGTACTTAAAAAGGTTATGTATGATATAGATGAACTAAATTTCATATATGATAGCCTAAGTTATATTAGAAAAACCTATGAAAATGTAGTTAATTTTAGACTCTCTAGTGACGGAAATTCATATGTTAAAGATGCTTCAGGACTTTATGTAGTTCTCGATATCATTGATGGTAGAGAATGCGTTTTTGAAAATCCGGTAGATTTGAAAAATGCGTCTAGGCACTTGGCAAAACTTCATAGGGCAGGAGAAAATATAGAAACATTTCATGAAAAAAGATTTAAAGTAGGAAGAATACTTGAGAAATATAATACAGCGTTAGATAACCTTAAAAAGTTTAAGGAAATAGCGTCTATGCATGTTAATAAAAAGGAATTTGATAAGTTATATTTATCCTATGCAGATTATTATATAAACTGTATATACTCTGCAATAGAGTGTATTAAGCAGTCTCAATATATAAAATACTCAAGAAATAAGTATGTACTTTGTCATCATGACCTTGCCCATCATAATATTATTATAGATAATGATAATGAAGTGCATTTTCTAGACTTTGATTATTCTCTAATCGACCTTCCAATGCATGATATTTCAAATATTATAATTAAAGCAATAAAACATAATAGATGGGACATAGATATAGGAAAAACAATAATAAAAAGTTATGGAGAAGAGAAGCCTTTAAGTTCTGAGGAACTTGATATACTTTATGGCTATTTATTATTTCCTAAGGATTTTTATGACATATCAACTAGTTATTACTTTAGAAATAGAGACTGGGAAGAAGAAGAATTCCTAGAAAAGCTAAAAAGAAAGGCTGAGTATAGAGAAGATAGAGAAAAATTCCTAGATAATTATAAGAGGTATTTTTAATGTAATGTGGGGGTCTTGCAGTAGATGTGCCTACCGCTAAAACGACGAGACCTTCAAACAGAGTTTCTAGTCTTCAAAAATCTGCCTAGAATAAGAGTTATATCTGAAAAACCGCTGTGCTTGACGATATATCTCTAATTCTAGGCAGATTTTTTTGACAAGAATCTCTAGTTTTTGGCTCTAATGCTTTAGAGGTAGGCACATCTACTGGTAAAGAAACTGTAATTACATAATCGTAGGTTGAAGATCCCGCCGTTTCATGAGGAGATAGAATTACTTATAGCACTCATACTTATATCAGACTACTTTCATGTGGAAAGACACTAGAATATATGGTAAAATTATCTGAGCATCGACAAAATTCTACTTAATAATACAAGTATGTTTTGTCTTTTATGTTAATAGATGTATGTCATGTATTCTAGGGGGGTAAATTATGTATTGTACTAATTGTGGAAAAAAGAGTATGGAGGGAGATAGATTCTGTGCTTTTTGTGGGAATTCTATAATACAGTACTTTAGTTTGGAAGAGTCTGAAAATGATTATGTTGAAGTAAATCCAAGTTATAGTGATGAAGTTCATTTAAATGTTAAGGGTAAGATAACTCAGGTTATTATGCCTAGGGTGAAAGTTGATTCAATTGAGTCTCAATTAGAGCCTTTGGTTGATGTAAAGAAAACAGAATGTGTAGGCGAAGGTCTTGAGAGTGATGAAGGAGGGGTTTTGGATATAAAGATTCCTGCAATTAACAAAGAACAATCTCCATCTAAAAGATCTTCTCCAAGAAGAAAAAGATCAAAGGCAAAGAAAAAAGCTCTAAGAAAAATGATAACAGTTATATGCTTAACTCTTCTTACAGTTTGTACAGCTTATTTAGGGTATAGTTTTGTTATTAAAAGTGTAGAAGGAAGCGTTAATCCTGACGTTATAATAAATAATAGTAAATAATCGTTAATATATAAAAGTGAATGCTGATATTCCTTGTTGATCTCAGCATTCACTTTTCTTAATTAGCTTAAGGTTTTAAGTGAATTTATTGTTTCAAGAGCTGTTTTTTTCCAGTTATATTTTGCGCTATGCAAGAGCCCTTTGAAGCTTATTTCATCTCTAAATTTATCATCTTCAATTAGTTTTAAAAGTTTTTCGTATATATCCTTTGGATTATAAGGGTCGATATATACAGCGGCATCTTCAAGTATTTCAGGCATAGATGTAAGAGAAGATGATATAACAGGTGCTCCACATGCCATTGCCTCAAGAGGGGGAAGTCCAAAACCTTCATAAAAGGAAGGATAACAGAATATTTTACAGGCATTATAGAATAAAGGAAGTTCGTTAACTGGTACGTATCCTGGGAATATTACTTGTCCTTTAACTCCGAGTTCATACGCTCTATCTCTATAAGTGTAGTATGAACGTCCCTTTTTACCAAGAATTACAAGACTTAATTTTTCTCGCGTTTCATTCGGGAGGCATGAATAAGCTTCAATAAGTCCTAGGATATTTTTTCTAGGGCTAAAGCCACCTACATATAGTATAAAGTCATTTTCAATACCGTAGTGAGTTTTTATATAATCCATGCAAAGTTCTTTACTTCTTGGGAAATAAATATCCTCCGCAGCAAGATGTGTTACATGAATTTTATCAAGTGGATATGAAAACTCTTTATGAATATCCATTTTGGAAAAGTTAGAAACTGTAATAATTGAATCACAGTTATCGAGTATGTTAGGTACTTCCTTAGTAAATAAGTTAAGGTATTGAGGTCCTACAGTTTCAGGCATACGAAATGGAATGACGTCATGAAGAGTTATTGCAAAGGGGCATTTTTTCTCCTTTGGAAGTCCTATTCCGTTTTGAGGAACTAAGTAAGTATCGATTTCTTTGTTATTTAATATATTAGGTATATCAACCTCTTCCCAGAAGTTTTCTCGTCTATCCTCTGATATTAATTTTATATTTATATTCTCTCCAGGTGATATACCTGTAATATTTTCATCAGGAAGAAATAAGAGATATTCGTTAAGTTTATCAAAGAAGTTAATATTATATATAAGTTGGTATGTGTAGGTTCCAATTCCAGTTCCACGATACCAGACAGCGGCGCGAGCATCAATTCCTATGTTCATAAGTCTCTCCTAAAGATTTTTTATTCTATATCATAATATGAACCTCTTTAACATATTGTGAATATATGGGCATTAAATTAATTTGATATACATGCTGTAGGTAGCATTAAAGAGGATACATATTAATTAGCTTATTAACATATTAATTTAGTGGGGAGGCGATATACTATGATGGTTAGAGAAATTGAAATATCTACACAATTTGATTTTGATATTAAGTCATTGACTCCTATGAAGGGAGTATATCTTGCAGAAACGAGTAAGGGAAAAAAATGCCTTAAAAAAATAAATTATGGGACATCGAAACTTATGTATATACATGCTGCAAAGGAGCATATAATTGAAAATGGATTTCAAAATATAGATAGATTTAATATAGCTCCAAGGGATGAGGTTCCATATGCACTTGTAAATGATGATATATATGTTGTAACAGATTGGATTAAGGGCTCAGAGTGTGACTTTAAAAAGAGAGATGATCTTGAAATAGCAAGTAAAACTCTTGGGAAGTTTCATCTTCATGCTAGAGGGTTTGAACCGAGTGAGGAGCTTAGACAAAGAAGTGGTATAGGAAAATATACAACAACTATAGAAAAGAGAGCTTCAATGCTTTTAAAGATGAGAGAAATGGCTAGAAAAAAGAGAAGAAAAAGTGACTTTGATATGATGTATTTATCTAATGTTGATTTTTATTATAAGTTAGCTCAAAGGGCTATTAAGGAACTTAGTATTGATTCCTATGCTAGAGTATGTGAGGATTCATTAAGAGATAAGGTTCTAGCTCACCATGACTTTGCTTATCACAATATAATTATTGATGAAAATGAAAACACCCATATAATAGATTTTGATTACTGCAAGTCTGAAATGCAAATATATGATGTAGCAACTCTATGTACAAAGGCACTTAAAAGACTTGATTGGAACAATGAGTCCTTTATGAGTATATTTAATGCCTACAATACATCCCGTGAAGTAAATAAGGATGAGATAAATGTTCTAAAGACTTTACTTATATTTCCGCAAAGATTTTGGAGAGTTGCAAATAGATATTATTATAAGGAAGCTCTTTGGAGTGAAGGAACTTTTAATAGAAAGATGAATAGTATAATAAATGAACAGGAAAAGTATATGAATTTTATTGATAGCTTAAGCAATTTAATATAAGTGAGGATATGAATAGAATACTATATAAATTATTATAAAAACCCCTATGTTTAGTAGCATAGGGGTTTTTAATATATAACCAAAAAGAGCATTTGTGCATATTATGTATTAATGGAGGTGAGAGGATTGGTTAGGTATAAAATAGGAGATATTGTGTCAAGAAAGTCATATAATAATGACATTATTTTCAAGGTTATAGATGTAAAAGAAGAGGAAGATAAAATTTCTTATATTCTCAAGGGAACGAATTTTAGAATAATAGCAGACTCTCCTGAGGATGACCTTGAGCAGTCAAGTGAAGAGGAATTTATTAAGCAAAACGAGTCAGTAGATAAAAGGGTTATGGATATAGTAAAGGATAAAGATAACCTTTTCAGAGGGGAAGAAGTAAGAAATAAAAAAAAGTCTAAAAAGAATATAAGAAGATTTGGTATGGCTCCTACAGTTTTGCATTTAGATGGAGATGAGGAGTACTTAGAAATATGTCTAAAAGCCTATAAATCAATTGGCCTAAGGGCATTTGGGAAAGTTGTACCTGAAATTGAACAGTCAAGACTTGTTCAGGAGTATTTAAATAGATATAAGCCAGATATTCTAGTTTTAACAGGGCATGATTCAGTAGTTAAAGACTGTAATAACTTTAAGAGCTTAGATAGTTATAGAAATTCTAAGTACTTTGCTGAGGCTGTAAGAAAGGCTAGACAGTTTGAATCCTCATATGATGAGCTTGTTATATTTGCTGGGGCTTGTCAGTCCTATTATGAAGAAATTATAAAAGCTGGAGCTAATTATGCAACATCTCCATATAGAATACTTGTACATGCATTAGATCCTGTTTTAGTTTGTGAAAAGATAGCTTTTACAAGTATTACTAAATTTTTGTCACCGAAAGAGGTTCTTCAAAATACTATAACAGGAGAAAAGGGAGTAGGGGGACTGGAAACAAGGGGACAGTATAGAGAAGGAAGTCCACCATCTCCTTATAACTAAGGAAGTGATTTTGTGGAGTTTGTTAAGGCGAATATAATACTAGATAATAAGGAAACTGTTATAGATGTTGAACAGGCAACTATTTATGCTATGTGTGATGTTGAAATTAAGGATATTGAGTATGAGGTTTTAAAAGCACTTGTAGTTTTGAAGCGAAGTGAAATATCAAAAAAAGTAAAAAATACTCCATACTTTGAAAAAAATCATGAGATTTCTATTAAAAAAAGAAAAGTAAGAAAGAGTATAAAGAAAGCTGTTGAAGAAACTAGAGGTGAAGTTGTTTTAAGTAATGGAAGATTGGTTGAAATGTATTACACTATGTGTTGTAGTGGGGCAACATCTAATTCCGAGGATGTAATAGGGGAAAAAATCAACTTTTTAAGGAAAATATACTGTGATAAGTGTAGTAAAAAAGAAAGTTATAGGAAGTTTTCCCTTATAGATTATGAAGAAAAGACAGGTAGGTGTTCCTCTTTTAAAGAAGAAAGTCAAAGCGTTTTTAGTAGTGTTGTAAGAGATACTTCAGGTAGGGTAAAAAGCTTAAATTTTCTAGGTGATGAAGTTTCAGGTATAGAATTTATGAAAAGGCTAAACCTAAAGAGTAATAAGATGTACTTTAAAGATGAAGTAATAAACATAAAAGTTGAAGGAGAAGGGGATGGCCTTGGAATATGTATAGAAGGTGCAAAGGCACTCGCCAGAGACGGAAAGGACTATAGAGAGATTATAAACTACTATTACACAGGTATAAGCTTTGAAGTTTTAGGTGGTGAGTCATCAAATACCTTAAGTGGGAAAGTATTTTTATTAGACCCAGGTCACGGAGGGGAAGATAGAGGAAATGTCAGAGGAGATATAGTTGAAAGTGAAATAGCTTTAGAAGTAGCTCTTGAACTTAAAAGTCTTCTTGAGGGAAAGAGAGCTAAGGTACACTTAACTAGAGCGAGGGATTCATCTATAACATTAACTGACAGAGCGGAGATGGCAAATAATATAAAGCCAGATTTCTTGATAAGTATACACTTAAATGCCTTTATAATGCCAGGAGTTAATGGATGTGAGGCTTACTGTTATGAGAAGGATAAGGAAGCTATGGAAGTATCAGAGTTGATACTAGATGAAATAGAAAATACTGTTGATATAAAAAAGCGAAAAGTTAATATCGGAGATTATTTTATTTTAAGAGAAAGTAGAGTTAGCTCTGTTATTTTAGAATGTTTGTATTTAACAGGTTCCAAGGATGTAAAGATATTAGGAGATAATACCCCAAGTAAGATAGCTCTTGCTATTTATAAGGGTATTTGTGAATACTATAATATAACAAACTAGAGGAACAACGTATATTTTAACTATTCTTATCCGAAACAAAACATTAATTTATCAATATAACTTAAGGATAGAAACGCAAGTTTAATTTAGGGCTGAAAATGTATGAAAAATACATTTAAGGCTAAGGAAATACTGTTTAAATAAAATAAAATGTTATAAAAGTATAAAAAAATAAATATTGACATTGGTTTAAAATATTGATAAAATAAAAAGTTTTCCTTGACATTAAGCACGTTTTACTGTAAAATTGTAGGAGAAAGAGGGTGTTTAATATGAAAGGAAAGGATATGCTAGATGCTATCAAAGAAAATATTTCTAGACATGTAGGCCAAAGAATAGTTCTTAAGGCTAATAGTGGGAGAAAAAAGGTAGTTATCAGAGAAGGCATTCTGGAACAAACATACCCGAACATTTTCATTGTGAGATTAGGCCAAGAAGGAAAGACAGAAAGAAGGGTATCCTACAGTTACTCTGATATTCTTACTAGAGTCGTTCAGATAGAGTGTAACAATGTAGTAATCTAAAAAATCCGAAAGAATTTTTTCTTTCGGATTTTTGTTTATCAAAAAAGTAAAAAACCGCCCTGGCTGGCGGTCTTTATATGGGGTTATGGGTTTATGGGTTTGGCAGTTTATTTATAGGGGGATAAAGAAAGCACATCGCTTTCTTATTGAGGTATCAACAATTCTATATATTAAAGTAAATGAGGGGATAAGTCAATATAAGTTTTTATAATTAAATATTAAACAAATACATAAAATTATCATAAATGAATATTATAAAATAAAATCCTGCATTTATAGAAAACGATACCATTAAAAATGCGTAATTTGCTGAATGTTTTATAAATATATGAATCTTCTTAATATGAAACCTTTAAAAATATAGGATAGAATTTCTAATTTTACAAAGGGTATAAATTATATAAAAATAATAAAAAAGTTTATTGTAAGGGAATATATTGCTGTGACATCTCATATTGTAGTTATAGATAGTTATAAACTACCGAAAAGGCGGGAGGGATAAAAGATGTCAGCACAGCTTTTAAAAGATACAGTAAATTATGAAAGGCTTGTAGGCGAGGGAACAGGCCAAACAATGGTTAGTCAAGATCTTGTTCTATCAGATAGAAATCCAGAGATAGGTAAAGTACTAAGTATTGATGGCAGAGTTAACATAATTAGCGCTGAAACAAGCGAAGAAAAGGTTGCAGTTGATGGTAAAATAACTGTAGATATATTTTATGCATCATCTGAGGATAGCAAGGGGATTTATAAACTTAGCTCAAGTAGTAACTTTACACAAAATATAAATCTTCCACAAAGTGATGGAGGAATGAAAAGTATTACAGAGGCAAAGATAGAGCATATAGAATATGAGATTGTCTCAAATAGAAAGATTAAAGTTAACTCAATTATAAACTTAGAAAGTGTAGTTTATAGTAGAGAAAACGTTGAGGTTGTTGTGGATATAAAAGGAGAAGAGATACAGCTTCTTAGAAATAACCTAGAGTTTTCTGAGTACTTAGGAGAAGATAAATCTCAATCAATTGTTAAGGTAAACATAAATATTCCTGAAGATAAGGAAGAAGTTAGTTCTATACTTAAATCAGATGTTACAATCCATAGAAAAGAAGTTACAGTAGGAGATGGGAAAATTCTAGTTAGTGCAGCAGGTACTGCAAGAGTTATGTATGATACTAGTAGTGAAGATGTTCATACTATTGATGAAGAATTTTCATTTGAAGCTGAAATTGGATCAGGTGACTTAAGAGATGGATCAAAATGTGATGTTGGATTCAAGGTAAGTGATGTTTATGAATCAATTATTGAAAATGACGTAGGAGAGAGAAGACAAATTGAAATAGAGGCTGCTGTGGATGTATCAGCTAAGTCATATGGAGTAAAAAATCTACAATCAATTGTAGATGCTTATTCACCAGATGAAGGGTATGAGTTTGAAAAGGTAACTGTTAAGTCTCTTAGCTTTTATTCTGAAGGATCTGATAGTCAAACTATTAAAGAAAGAATTAATTTAGATGCAGAAGAGGCACCAATAGAACAGGTTAAGTATGTATCATTAAGACCAATTATTACAGAACTTAAGGTTATAGATGATAAGGTTATAGGTGAGGGAATCCTTGAAACTAATATTCTGTACTTAGTATCAGGTGAAGAAGGTGGTATTTCAAACTACGAGGATGAAATAGCATTTAAAACTTCAATTGATATAAAGGGTGCAAAGATAGATATGGTTCCAAATCTTGAGGTTAATGTTGAGCATATATCATTTGACAAAATATCTGCTAGAGAGCTTGATCTTAAGATTATTCTAAGTGCAGGAGCAAAGCTTACACAAAAAAGCACATTTGAGCTTATAAAAAATGTTGTAGAGGTTGAACTTCCTGAAAATCTTAAGAATATGCCAACATTCATAATATATTCAGTTGATAAAAATGATAACCTATGGAAAATAGCTAAAAGATATGCAACTACAATTGAGGATATTGTTAAGCTAAACGATATTGAGAATCCTGAGGTTATTACAAGTGGTACAAAAATAATAATACCTAAAAAGGCGTTTATAGGATAAATGTAAAGGCGTAGCAATTTGCTACGTCTTTGTTATTTATGGGTATAAAGTATGTTTGTTTGGGGAAAATATCAACGTAGAGATTATAAGATAAACTCAAACATAACATAAAAGGTGTGATTTACGTGGAAAAAGGATACTTAATAATAATAGGTGGAGCAGAAGATAAGGAAAAGGAATGTGAGATACTTAAGGAAGTAGTAAGAATATATAAAACAAAAGAAGGCCCACTTGTAATTTTAACAGCAGCAACAGATTATCCTAGGGAAGTTGGTGATAATTACACTAGCGTTTTTAAATCTTTAGGAGTAGATAATATTAAAGTTGTTGATATACAAGAAAGGGATATGGCCAGTAACAAATGTAATATAGATATTATTAATGAAGCTGGATGTATATTTTTTACTGGAGGAGACCAAATTAAGATTACAAGTCTTATAGGAGGAACTCCATTCTATGAAGCACTAAGAAGTGCTTACCTTGATGGATGCTTAATAGTTGGTACTAGTGCAGGAGCTTCTTGTCTTTCTCCTACAATGATAGTAGCAGGAGATGATGATTCTTCACCTAGAAAATGTACCATTAAGATGTCTCCGGGACTTGATATTATTAGAGGAGTTATTATAGACCAGCACTTTGCCCAAAGAGGAAGAATAGGAAGACTTCTCGCAGCTGTTGCCCAGAATCCTGAGATACTTGGAATAGGTATTGATGAGAATACAGCAATAGTTATAGAAGGTGAGGATTACTTTAGAGTTATAGGCGAAGGTGCAGTTACTGTTGTTGATGGTAATTATATATCACATACTAATGTATCAGAACTTACCCAAGATGAAATACTTGCTATTACAGATGTTCATCTGCATATACTGCCAAGGGGGTATAGTTATGGCCTGAAAAGTAAGACTCCTATTACTAAAGAGCAGTGCAAGGAGGAGAAACATGAAAATCATTGACCAAAAAATCTACACAGGTAGGAACATATATAGTCATAGAGTTTGTATGAAACTTACAGTTGATGTAGGTGATCTATGCGATACACCTACGAAGGACATTAAAGGCTTTAATACAAGACTTTTAAATGCACTTCCGGGGCTAAAATCCCATAGCTGTTGTAGAGGATATGCTGGTGGTTTCCTTGAAAGACTTGACGAAGGTACATACCTACCGCATGTTTTAGAACATTCAATTATTGAGATGCAACTATCACTTGGATTTAAGAAAATTAAATATGGTAAAGCTAGACAGCAAAGTGGTAGTATTTACAATGTTATATTTGAATATGAACTAGAAAAGGCGGGTATTCTTTGTGCTGAATATGCACTAAAATGTTTTAATGAATTTATAAATGACTCAGATTTTGACATGGACACTGCAATTAAAAAGATAGAAGAAAAGATATCGAAGTATAGGCTTGGCGCATCAACCAAGAGCATATACAACGAAGCAAGAAAAAGAGGAATACCTGTTAATAGAATTGGCTCTGGAAGTATACTACAACTAGGATATGGAAAGTCTCAAAAGAGAATATCAGCAACAATTACTGATAATACATCCTGTATCGGAGTCGATATATCCTGTGATAAGGCATTAACTCGTGATATACTTTCTGATTTATCTATACCAATCCCAAGAGGAGGTTTAGCAGAAAGCGAATCGGAGCTAATTGATTTATGTAATGAAATTGGATACCCTATTGTTATTAAGCCTATAGATGGAAGTAAAGGTAGAGGTATTACAGTTAATATAAATTCAGATGAAGAAGCTATAATTGCTTATAGAAAAGCATCGGAAGTTAACACGAAGGTTGTAGTTGAAGGATATGTAAAGGGAAGGGACTACAGACTTTTAGTTATTGACAAAAAAGTAGTAGCAGCATCCCTTAAGCTTCCTCCTCATGTTGTAGGTAATGGTGAAGATACCGTTGAAGATTTAATTTATATGGAAAATGAAAATCCACTAAGAGGTTATGGACATGAAAAACCTCTTACTAAGATAGAAATCGATGATGGAATTATTAATCATCTTAAAGCATCTAATAGGGATTTAAACACTGTTCCAAAACGTGATGAGGTTGTTTATCTTAGAAATAATGCTAACCTTTCAACAGGTGGAACTTCTAAGGATTGTACTGAGAAGGTACACAATGAAACTATTGATATTGCAATTAGAGCTGTAGAGGCGATAGGTCTTGATGTTGCTGGTGTTGATATATGTACAGAGGACATATCTAAACCTCTTAGAGAATCAGGTGGAGCAATTCTTGAAATTAATGCAGCACCTGGTATCAGAATGCATATTCATCCATGCTCAGGAAAGGAAAGAAATGTTGCTTCACATATTTTAGATTATATGTATAAGGATGAAGAGAAGGCTATACCTATAGTATCTATAACAGGGACTAATGGTAAAACAACTACCACTAGAATGGTTGCTCATGCACTTTCTCTAAATGGTCATTTTACAGGTATGACTACTACAAGTGGTATATACTTAGATGGCAGATGCATTGAAAAGGGAGACACTACAGGTCCTGATAGTGCAAAGGTAATCCTTATGGATAAGAGAGTTGAAGCTGCTGTACTTGAAACTGCAAGAGGAGGTATGCTAAGACGTGGACTTGGATACGATCTCTCTGATGTTGGTGTAGTTACAAATATAACAGAGGATCATCTAGGGATCGATGGAATAAATACACTAGAGGATCTTGCATATGTTAAGTCTTTAGTTTTAGAGGCTGTACGTGATGATGGATATGCTGTAATTAATGCAGATGACCCACATGTAAATATGCTTACAGAGAGGGTTCCAGATAGTGTTAATATAGTATACTTCTCATCTAACGCTGATAATCTTATTATTAAGAAGCATATATTAGATGGAAAGTCAGCTGTATTTTTAAGGGATAACTATATATGTATTTCTAAAGATGAAAGTATAGAACCGATAGTTGATATTACTGAGGTTCCATGTACCATGGAAGGAAAGCTTCTTCATAACATTGAAAACTCTCTATGTGCAGTTGCTACTCTTACTTCTCTTAAACTAGAAAAGGGAGTAATTGAGAAGTCTCTTAAGACATTTTTATCCGACGAAACAACTAATCCAGGAAGATTTAATATATACAAAATTGAAGGTTTTAATGTAATTGTTGATTATGGGCACAATATTGATGCCTATATAAAAGTTATTAATTCGGTAAAAGCATTTAATAGCAATAGATATATAGGAGTTATTGGTGTTCCTGGAGATAGAGATGATGAAAGTATGGTTAGCATAGGAGAAATAGCAGGAAATGGCTTTGATTACGTATACATTAAAGAAGATGGCGATAGAAGAGGACGTAAAGTAGGTGAAACTGCTTCTTTACTTGAGGCTGGAGTATCTAAACATAAATCCCGAGATGATTATTCTGTAATTATTAAAGAAGATGAAGCTCTAATTAGCGCTATGGAATCAGCAAATGAAGGAGATACAATAGTTGTCTTCTATGAAGATTTAGATTTGGTGGTTAATACTATAAAGTCATATAAATTAGGAAGTACTAAAAGTGAAGGTGCTATATCTTAAATTAATAAAGGTTCTACAGCTTTGTTCTGTAGAACCTTTATTGAATTATAATATTCTATAAACTATAATTATTAAAAATAGGAAAGGAAAAGGGGTTAAGTATTTAACTAAAATATATGAAAAGTATAACTTTAAATTGTCCAGCTAAAATAAATTTATCACTTGATATTTTGGGAAAAAGAAGTGATGGGTATCATGAAATAGATACAATTATGCAAACTATATCATTAGAAGATGTGATAAGAATAGAAAAATCAAATGAATTCTCATTAGAAGTTAAAGGGGGAGATATTCCACTAGATGATAGGAATATTGCTTTAAAAGCTGCAAAGTTAATGTTTGATACATATAAAATAGGTGGAGGACTCTCTGTATATATTGAGAAAAACATTCCTGTTGCAGCGGGGCTTGCTGGTGGAAGCACTGATGCTGCAGGTGTAATTGAAGGTATTAATACTTTGTATTGCCTTAACCTATGTAAGAAGGATTTGATGGATATAGCAGCTATGATAGGAAGCGATGTACCATTTCTTATGGAAAAAGGTACTGCACTATGCAAAGGTAGAGGGGAAATAGTGACTCCTCTGAAATCTATGAGTGGTCACCTTGTATTAATAGCAAAACCTCCAATTAGCGTATCTACAAAGGAGGTATTTAATAATTTAAAACTTGAAAAAATCAAGAAAAGACCTAATAACGATATCCTATTAGATTGTATTGATGATAATAATATAGATTTATTATCAAAAAACCTAGTAAACGTTCTTGAAACTGTTACTATACCAATGCATAGAGTTATAGAAGATATTAAAAATATAATGAATGAATTTGGAGCGCTAGGTTCAATAATGAGTGGAAGTGGACCTACAGTTTTTGGAATATTTAAGGACAAGTCAATTGATGATTGTTATAACTATTTAAAAGGTGATTTTGATGAAGTATATATAGCTACTATGAAATAGAAAATAGCTATGGTATAACAGCTTCTAAAAATTAGTGTTATTTAAACTGGACTCTGCTTTGAAAGTTCTGTTTATAGATGAAGGTAGAGACTAAAAACTTTTACATAAGTTTTTAGTCTCTACCTTTTGTATTTTATTTTAAGTTAGAATATTTTATTTAACTGAATAGAAAAGCTATTTTTGGGAGAAATTAAGGAATAGTCGGAGGTGGTACTTTGTATATAAAAAATATTATTGAAAATACTTTTAGCCTAGATACATTGGGTGTATTTTTAATATCTGCGATTATTCTGTTTTTTATAGATTGTAAAGATTTTAAGAAGAAAGGTCTGACTAAGGAATATAAGGCTGCTAAGGGTTTTGCTATATTTCTTATTATATTTGGCCTAGTAATGTATATTATTGCAGAGTCTGTTTTTAGATAGGAGGGAAGGATATGAACTTTTTCAATTTTAGAAAGCCTAAGGAAATGCGCTACGAATATGCTCCAGACACAAAAACAGAGGTTCAAAAATCTGTAGATGAGACAGTAGCTATCTTTAGAGATACATTTAAAGATACAAATGATGTAATTTTTAGAGAGTTTACTACTGGAGATAATCAGAAAGTCAAAGGATTTTTATGTCAAATAGACGGAATTTCAGATAAAATGCTTATTGATCATTTTGTTATGGAACCATTAACTATATTATCTAGAAGAAATGATCTCACTACCGAGGATTTAAAGGTAGGTATCTATGAAGCCATTGAAAAGTCTACAATAGCGGTAACTGATATCAAAGAAGTAGATTACATAGAAGAAGCAATGTTAAGTATCTTATCAGGGGAAACAGTTCTTTTTCTAGAAGGATATGATAAGGCTATGATTATAGCTTCTAGATCTTGGCCAGCTAGAGGGCCGAGTGAGCCTGTTAGTGAAACTGTTATTAGAGGTCCTAGGGATGGCTTTGTTGAAAGTCTAAGATCTAATACAGCACTCGTAAGAAGAAGAATTAGAGATCCTCGTCTTAAGGTTAAGCAGAGTCAATTAGGAACAAGATCTAAGACAGATATAGCTCTTATGTATATAGAGGGATTAGTTGATAAAGGTATACTTGAAAAGGTTGAAAGGAAGTTAAAGGCTATCAATATAGACTCTATTTTAGATAGTGGATATGTTCAGCAGTTTCTAGAAGAAAGAAAATATACACCTTTTCCTCAAATACAAGCAACAGAAAGACCAGACGTTTCTGCAGCTGCGATATTTGAAGGTAGAATAGTTCTTATGGTTGATAATTCCCCTACTGTACTTATCCTTCCAGTGACAATGACAGCATTTTTTCAATCCGCTGAGGATTACTATGTTAGACCCTTTGTTGCTACCGCTGTAAGACTTTTAAGATTAATATCTATTATTATTGCTGTTTTAGCACCTCCTCTGTATATTGCATTAGCTTCATTTAATCCAGAGGCTATTCCAGCAAAACTTGCATTATCCATCGCTGCATCTCGAGAGGGAGTGCCCTTCCCTGCATTTATAGAGATGCTAATAATGGAAGTCACACTTGACATTTTACGTGAAGCAGGAGTAAGGCTTCCAAGGCCTATAGGTTCTACAATAGGTGTAGTTGGTGGTCTTGTTATAGGGCAGGCGGCGGTTACAGCGGGGATTGCAAGTCCTATTGCTATTATTGTAATTGCTGTAACAGCTCTTGCACAGTATTCAACACCTAACTACGAAATAGAAACAGCATTTAAAACTGTTAGAATAGGCATTATTTTTTTATCTGCTGTTCTTGGCCTATATGGTGTTGTACTAGGAATTATTGCTCTGATCATTCATCTAGTTATGATTGATAGTTATGGGGTTCCATACTTTGAACCTTTAGCTCCTATGAATCTAAAGGATTTAAAGGACAGTATGTTTATAAGAGTACCATGGCAACAAATGAAGGAAAGACCTCAATATGTAAATAATGATAATAAAATAAGACAGGCAGGTGGTAGTAGTGATCAAAAGTGATGTAGAATTTACTGGATACCAACTAGGTGTTATTGTAGTAACTGCTATGCTAGGAGTAGGTATGTTTAGTCTTCCTTCTTCAGTAACTGAAGCTGCAGGAAATGAAGGCTGGATATCTGTTATTGGTGGAGGGATTTTAGCTGTAATTTCTATACTATTAATATGTAAAGTAGGAAGCCTATACGATAGTGAAGGATTAGTTGGTGCAAGTAAAAATGTGTTTGGTAAAGTAGTAGGTATAATCCTTGTAATTCCTATATTGATTTGTTTATATACTGCTACTTTTGCTGAAGTTAGTATTTTTGCTAACTCAATTAAAATATTTTTGCTTGAAACTACACCAAAGTCAGCAGTTGTAATACCATTTCTTCTACTTGTTTTAATTATAACAAGGGGAGAATTAAAGCATATGGTTAGATTCTTTCAATTCACTCTTCCTTTTATATTTTTGGCTGTTTTAGTGCTTTATTTATTATCATTAGAGAGAGTAGACATTACAAATATGCTTCCCATTTTCCAGAGGAGTCCTAAAGATTATATAAGCGGAAGTATGTCTACCATATTTCAGTTACTTGGGGTAATTATTTTACTAGTTATATATCCCTATTTTAAGAAAAAGGATTTTAAGAGTGCATCTAAATCAGCATTAATAGCAGTTGGCATTGTATCATTAAGTTATTTAGTAACTACTATTCTTTGTATTTCTAAACTTGGTATAGGAGAAACAAAATTTCTTATATATCCAACGCTAAGCTTGATAAAAACAGCATATATACCAGGGACTTTCATAGAAAGACTTGAAGGAATTATGATGAGCGCTTGGGTAGTAGTTGTATTTTCTACTGTTGTTATTTGGATTCATGCTATGGCTGTTATAATATCCGATATATTTAATTTCAAACATACTAAGCATGTAGCTACATTATTAATACCATTGATTTATGTTGGTCAAAGAAGTGCTCCAGCTACATTAGATATTATGAGTGTTTCAGAGATTAATAATTTGACCCTTGGACTATATTCTATGTACGTATTCCCAATATTATTTTATATAGTGTATAAGATTAGAAATAAGAAAAGAGGTGGGTGTAGGTGAAAAGTATTAAATTAAATCGATTAAAAGCTATACTGCTAATAATAATTTTAACCCTTCCACTTTTTTTAACTTCTTGTTGGGATAAGATAGAAATAAATGACAGGGCATTTGTTAATACTATTATGATAGAAAAGAACTTCGTAAGAAAAGAAAGTAGATTTATAGCCAGTCAGTTTTATAAAAGAGACATAAATCAGTTATTTATTACCTTTGGTATTGCAAATGCATCTGAGGCAGAAAGTGCAATTAAAAGTTATACACACTCAGTTGCCGCTGTTTCTATGTCCCATGCATGGGAGAAGTTATCTTCAGAGCTTTCAAGGGAACCTTTCTTTGGTCATACTAAGCTTATAATTTTAGGTAGAGAGCTTATGGAGGATCCAGATCTTTTAAAAGAGGTGCTTGATTACTTTGAAAGAGATAAGACTATAGATAGAGAAATAAGAATAGTTGCTGCTGAAAATACTAATTTAACCTTACAAGGATTAAAACCACCAACGGAAAACCTTTATTCAACTTTTGTATCAGGAACTATGAATCAAGAAAATAGGTTATCCTTTGTAATATCTATGAATATAGGTAGAGTATTTAATGACCTTAGGAGTTATAATGGTAGAACTATACTACCTGTTGCAGGTATGGAAAATAGAAAAGTTAACCTTAGTAAAATTGCCTTTGTTGATAAGTATAAAATTGATAAAATAGCAGATCCAAGAGAAATAAGGGGATATAAGATTTTTCAAGCTCAGAATGTTAATCTAAGGGAATATATAAGGATAAATAAGGATCTTTTCGTTTTTAAGCTTACAGGAATAGATAGAAAAATCTCCTATGTTAAAGGTGGCAAAGTGCCTAAGTATCACATAAGATATGTATTTGAAGGAAATTTAGAAAGTAATAAATTTGGTCAAGATGTTTTTAATGATAAAACTAGGAAAAAGATGGAAGAAGAAGTTCACAATTTAATGAAGGGTCAACTAGAAGAGACAATTCACTATTTTCAAGATATACTTGGTAAAGATTATTTAGGATTTGATAACTATACTAAGAAATTCCACCCGAGTGAATATAAAAAGTATAAAAATTGGGATAAAGCATTTCAAAAGGCAGAGATAAACTTCGATATTGAAGTAAGACTATTAATGTATTCAGATGTTAAGTAATTTTATTATAAAAAGAGTTTTGCGTAAGCAAAACTCTTTTTTATGTAGAGGTTTATAAAAATTTTTTTATAAATGTATAAAGAAGAAAAAGGTGGACAAGATTAAAATAAGAAGTTGTAAGGGGGAAGAAACATGAAACTTTTAGATAAAATTAAGAAAAATAAAATAAAGGTAATAATAGCACTAATGACATCTATAACTATAGGTTCGCTAGGGGCATTTATATATAATAGATCCAACTCTTTAAACGATAAGGTTGTAAGGTTTCATGTATTAGCTAATAGCGACAGTAATTTAGATCAAGGTGTTAAAATAAAGGTTAAAGATAATGTTATTAAATATGTTCAGCCTTTACTTAAAAATAGTAAATCTATAGATGAATCAAAAGAGATACTTGAAAACAATAAGGCGAATATAATAAACCTAGCTAATAAAGTTTTGAAACAAAATGGACAAACCTATACAGCAAGAGCTGAAATTGGAAGATTTGATTTCCCTGTTAAAAGTTATGGAGATATAGTTTTTCCAAGTGGAGAATATGATGCTTTTAGAATTATTCTTGGAGAAGGTGAAGGGAAAAATTGGTGGTGCGTAATGTTTCCTCCTCTATGTTTTGTAGATGTTAAAAATGCTGTTGCTGATGAAGAAATGGAAAAAGAATTAAAGAAGGTTTTAACCGATGATGAATTGAAATCTATAACTCAAAATAAGGCTAAGGATAAGACTAAGTTTAAATTAAAGTCATTAGAAGTATTGCAAGATATATTTAAATAATTTTATTATGTAACTTTGTGCCCTATATTTTAAAGACACAAAGTTACACAGAGAATTAGTTTGTTATTTTTCTATGTATTTGTTAGCAAAACTCACTATAAGATTTGCTATATCTTTAGTAGAGTTAGGCTTTGATTTTTCCTTTGCCATATCCCTCATGTGTGAGAGTCTAAGTTTACTTTGAGAAAGTTGGTACATAAGGTGAGTGAGATCCCCAGATTCCTTAACTCTTGCCGCTACACCATTATTAACTAAGTAATCTGCATTTTTTTCTTCTTGACCTGGAATTGTTGAAGTTATAATTATTGGTATATTTTTTACAAGTGCTTCGGAAATGGTAAGACCTCCTGGCTTAGATACCAAAATATCACTTACTGACATAAGTTCAGGAACCATTTCTGTATATTCAAAGATAATAGTTTTTTTAAGTGTTCTAGCTTTAAGGCTTTCAAGTTGATTTTTTAGCTTAGTGTTATTGCCAGCACAAATTATAAATTGAAGATCAAGGGTACTAAAACAAAGTTCTTTATATATTTTTGTGATATTACCTATTCCAAGTCCTCCTCCCATTAGAAGGAGAGTTGTTTTATCCTTTGATAAACCAAGATTCTCACGGATCTTATCTTTATTTACATTTTGTAAAAAACTATTAGAAATAGGTATACCAAGTGGATAGATAGTATCCTTTGGAACGCCTTTTTCTCTAATTTCACACACAAAGTCTTCATGTGGAATAACATAGGCATCAATAGAGTTATAGAACCAAAATGAATGTGGTGCATAATCTGTAAGTATTGCAACTACAGGAATATCTACTTTGTGTTTTCTTTTTAGTATTGAAAGCATTTCAACTGGGAATGGATGTGTACAATAAACCACATCTGGCTTCTTTCGAAAAATTAAGTTTTTTAATTTTATAGATAGTATATCATTTACAAATCCGGAAAGATTAGATACCGTATCATCATTTTCTGCATATTCATAAAGTTTTCCATATAATGCAGGGGTATTTTTTACACTTTTTAAGTAACTTCCTACAACTAGTTTGTCAAGAATAGGATTTATATATTTTAATGTGTCAAATATCTCAACATCAATATCTTCAAAGTTATTAGTTAGGTAATCTTTGATAGATTCAGCAGCCTTATTATGTCCATTTCCCGCTGAAACTGTAAGGGCAAGAATCTTCATTATAATCATCTCCTTATTTCTTAAGTATGTATAGGATAATTAATATAAATTATATATCTATTTTGGTAGTTGTTTCAAATTACAAAATCGTTATATTTTTTATAGTATTTACACAATTTGATTTTAAATTATAAAATTCCTTCTTTAATGATAAAAGTTTAGCTTTGATAATAATACTTTAGTCTCTTTGTATAGTATAAAATTATTTCTTTTGAAGAAAATAAAATATATCTTTACTATTTTTGGAGGTGATTTTATATGAGAAAACTTTCGCTATTTTTAATGTTATCACTTATAGTACTATTTTCAGGAATTTCTATAACTGACTATAGAAAGAGTACAGGGTCGGTACCTGTGGCTATATACAATGTAGGCTCAAGTAGTAGCACTATTAAAAAGCTTGAGCAGAATCTAAAATGGCTTGGATTCTTTAATGGTACTCCAGATAACTACTATGGTTATGATACCTTCGAGGCTGTTAAAAAGCTTCAACGAGACAGAGGTATAAAGGTAGATGGAATTGCTGGAGATAAAACATTAGCTACACTTGGAATATCAAGTGGCAGTAGTGATAAGGATACTAAACCATCAGATTCAAATAAAGAAGGAAGTACAAGTTTGTCAAGGACAGATGAATTGTTATTAGCTAGGGCTATTAATGGAGAGTCTAGAGGGGAACCATATGAAGGTCAAGTAGCTGTAGGTGCAGTTATAATGAATAGGGTTTCAGATGCTAGATTTCCAAATAGCGTCGCAGGTGTTGTTTACCAACCAGGAGCATTTTCCTCAATAAATGATGGACAGATTAATGCTGACTTAGAAGCAGCACCTAAAAAGGCTGCAAGAGATGCAATTAATGGATGGGACCCATCAGGCGGATGTTTGTATTTTTATAATCCTGCTAAAACCCAAAATAAATGGATAAGATCAAGACCTATTGTAATAGTAATCGGAAGTCATAGATTTACTAAATAAGGAGGTGTGGATATGTTTAAACGTCAAACACTTATTTCTTTAGCTGTTATTATAGCGATTATCGGAATAATAAGCTTTGGTACAGTTATATATACAGAAAACAAAGCCTACAAAAACTATATTCAGGCACAGTATCAAATGAGGATTTATAGTCTTTTGGAAAATGTAAAGAATATGCAGGTGTCTTTATCTAAGGCAACTGTATCCCAAACTCCAGGTCAAAGAGTATTGTTATTTGAAGAAATATCTAGGCAGGCAGAGGGAGCTAAAAATGAACTACATAACTTGCCACTTGCCAATGAATCCATAGCTCAAACCTCTAAGTTTTTAACGCAAGTTTCAGATTATACATATACATTAGTAAAGAACACTAATAGAGGAGCTGATATAGATCCTAAGGAAGCTAAGACAATAGAGGAACTTAAAGACTATTCTTCATATCTAACTCTTCAATTACAGTCTCTTGAGAAGGATGTAGCTGAGGGTAAGATAGATTGGAAGCAAATAAAGGATCAAGTTAGTGGCAATGTAAATAGTGCTTTAAAGGAAAATAATGTAGATATTAAATTTCAAAATATATCTAATCAAATGAATGATTATCCTACTCTTATTTATGATGGACCTTTCTCTGATAAAGTACTTAACATAAAACCTAAGATTTTAGAAGAGAAACTTGTATCGAAGGATGTAGCACTTCAAAATGCAAAGGATGCTATTGGTGCTGATAAAATTCAAGGTATTAAGTTTACAGGTGAATCAAGTAGGATGAATATTCCAGCCTACACCTTTGCTGCAAACACAAAGGGTGAAAAGAATTCTACAGTTAATATAGCTATAAGTAAAAACGGTGGTAAGATAATCTACATGCTTAATAATCGTGATGTAAAAACTGATAAATTATCAGTAAAGGATGCGGTTATCAAGGGTAGGGAATATATGAAGTCTAAAGGGTATCAAGATATGATACCACTATATGCATTAAGATATGACAACGTAGCAATAATTAATTACGTATACGTAAAGGATAGCGTTGTTATATATGCTGACCAAATTAAAATTAAGGTTGCCCTTGATAATGGTGAAGTAGTAGGTGTGGAAGCAAGTACATATCTTAAAGATCACAGTAAACAAAGATATATACCAAAGCCAAAAATTGACTACAAAAAATACCAGGATCAAATTTCAAAAAAATTAAAGGTAGAAAATATTAGATTAGCATATATTCCTATAGATTCAAGTAGAGAAGTTCTATGCTATGAATATGTAGCAAGTAAAGATGGTGAAAAGTATATAATCTATATAAACGCTGAAACAGGTAAGGAAGAGAATATTCTAAAGGTTATAGAAACACCAAATGGTGAATTGACTATGTAATTTATATAGAAATGCTACTGAGAAATCAGTAGCATTTTTTATAAGACAATACATACTTACGGTGAAGCTTTCCTTACATATAAAGGGCGCATATAGAATCCCCACCCCCTTTATGATATAATAATAGGGTTAAAAAACAGACGTTTTTGATTCTGTGCGAAGGTGGGGAAGTTAAGTGATGAGAAAGCCAATAGGAGTATTCGACTCAGGAATCGGAGGACTTACTGTTGCAAAGGAAATAATGAACATACTACCGAATGAAGATATAGTTTATTTTGGAGATACTGCAAGGGTACCCTATGGGAATAAATCTAAGGAAACTATAAAAAAGTTTTCACTTCAAATATCTAGATTTTTAGAAACAAAGGATGTTAAGGCTATTGTTATAGCTTGTAATACAGCATCTGCCTTTGCCCTTCAAGCTGTAAGGGAGAATTTTAACATTCCTATAATTGGTGTTATTTCTCCAGGGGCTAGAGCAGCTGTAAGTGCTACAAGAAATAATAAAATAGGTATTATTGGGACAGAAGGAACAGTTTCAAGTGGTGCTTATTCTAAAGAGATAACTTCTATTAAAGAAGGTACTGAAATTTTTTCAACTCCATGTCCTTTATTTGTTCCTATAGCAGAGGAAGGATGGAGTGAAAAAAAGGTTTCATATATGATAGCTGAGGAATACTTAGAAAATATGAAGACTCTTGGAGTTGATACTCTTGTTATGGGATGTACACACTATCCTTTGCTAAATAAGGTTGTTCAAGATGTTATGGGGGATAAAGTTAAGCTTATTAATCCAGCCAAGGAAACAGCTTTAGAACTTTTAGATAGGTTAACTGAAATGGATTTGAAAAATGATGAAGATGTTAAAGGAGAATATAAGTATTATGTAAGTGACAATTCATCTAAGTTCATAGAAGTTGGGGAGAGGTTCCTAAATAGAGAGATTGATAATATACTAGAGATAGATATAGAGAAATATTAATTATATTTTAGATTAATATTTAAAGGAGGTGGCTATTGTGAAGAGTAAATCAAAGAAGGTTATGATCACTGTAAAGACTATTCAAAGCTTTGGTGAAGAAGTTGAAGAAATAGAACTAGTTACTGAAGGGTTATTTAGTAAGCTTAATGATATTTATATTGCTGAATATGAGGAAAGTGAAATTTCAGGAATGAAGGGAACTAAGACTAGTATTAAGATAGGCTCTGATGAGGTGAATTTATTTAGAGAGGGTACAACTACATCACATTTGCTTTTTAAATTAGGTAATGATCATATAAGCCTTTATGGTACTGAACATGGAGCCTTTGAGGTTGTAGTAAAGCCAGGAAGAGTTAGTATTGACGTTAACGAATGCGGTGGAAGAGTTGAACTTGATTATATTATAGAAACCCAGGGTACAAATATTAGCGAAAATAAATTGGTATTAACAATTGAAGAAATAAATTAAATAGTTTAAATGAGAGTGCTCCTAATGCCTTTAAGTCTGTGAAGAAAAGTATTAGGAGCACTCTTGTAGTTTGTCTATATATTTGATGCTTATACTAATTAGTATAGCTATTTTCTATAAATAATAAAGTAATAGAGTGTTTTTTTGTGAAAAATAAAAGGAATTTTAACTATTATAAAGAATAGATATTAATACGGAGGTGAGTAGTATTGATTTTGAATGCTTCCAACAAGATAGCGGTTAAATGTAGTGAGTGTGGAAAGTATAATGTATCTGATTTTAACATGTTCAACTTAAAAGTTAATAATACTATAAGGTGTAACTGTAATAAGGATATTGTGTTGATAGGATTTAATGCTACTGATATTATCCTTAAAATAAGTTGTATAGCATGTGATAATTATCATATATATAATATAAAAAGGAAAGATATCCTAGAAAAGAATATTAATATAGTAGCATGTCCGGATTCTGGTATGGAGATTGCTTTCTTTGGAAAGACTCCTTATATTGATGATATTATAGAAAAATATATGAATGATATGTTAAACCTATTAAAATTTATTGGAGTTGTTGAAGATAAAAGTAAAAGGGTGTTAAAATAATACTAAACAGGATAGGTGTATATAGGAGGAATTTAAAGTGAAACTTTTTATTGATACTGCAAATGTCGAAGAAATTAGAGAAGCAGAAAGCTGGGGGATAATATCCGGAGTTACAACTAATCCTTCACTTATAGCTAAAGAGGGTAGAGATTTTGTTCAGGTTGTTCGTGAGATAGCTGAAATAGTTAATGGACCTATTAGTGCGGAGGTTATAAGTCTTGAGTCGCAAGGCATGATTAATGAAGGACGTGAACTTTCAAAGATACATCAAAATATAGTAGTAAAAATTCCTATGACAATTGAAGGTCTTAAAGCTGTAAAGGTTCTTTCAAGTGAAGGAATTAAGACAAATGTTACTCTTATTTTCTCATCAGCACAGGCATTACTTGCTGCGAAAAGTGGTGCAACATATGTTAGTCCTTTTGTTGGCAGATTAGATGATGTAGGTCAAGAAGGGATAAAGCTAATAGAGGAGATAGTTTCTATGTTTGAAATACATGGTATAGAAACAGAAATTATTTCCGCAAGCATAAGACATCCTATTCATGCTATTAACTCAGCTCTAGCTGGAAGTCATATATCAACAGTTCCTTTTAAAGTACTAAAACAAATGACTCAGCATCCACAAACTGATATAGGTATTGAAAAGTTTATGAAGGATTGGGAAAGTTTTGAAAAATAGTAATTAAAAAGCTCTTTTTAGGGAATTTTATTCTCTAGGGGAGCTTTTTCTATGGTTTAGATTGTAATGTATTTACTTTAAATATTTAAGTTAAATGAGGTGTAGAGGATGTATCTGATTTGCTCCATGGGACCTAAAATAAATACTATAGCTGATATTGAAAGGTTAGTTAATGCAGGTATGACTACTTCAAGATTTAACTTTTCTCATTCGCAATATAGTAAAATAGAAAAACTTATTAAAGACATAAAAAGAAATTATCCAAGTGTCCAAATAATGCAAGATTTACAAGGGAATAAACTTAGAGTTTCGAAAAGGTTTGTAGGAGAAGTTCTTATTAAAAAAGGTGAAAAGGTATTATTCTGTCTTGATGATATGTATATAAATAGATTCAAAGTATCAAAGTATCCTCTTATTCCAATTAATTATGAAGGGGACTTTTTAGATCTTTTAGGTGCTAGAGAGATATTTATGAAGGATGCAACTATGCATTTTAGGATAATTAAAAAGGATTCAAGATTTATTATGGCAGAGGCAGTAAAAGGCGGGGTTATAAGGGAGGAAAAAGGGATTAATCTTCCAGGTATAGATAGAAAAAGGCTTCGGATTTCTGAAAAAGATAAAAAGGATATTGAATGGGGAGTAAAAAAAGGTGTTGATATTATATGTGCATCCTATGTATCAGGAAAAAAGGATATAGAAGATGTTAGAAGGTGCATTGAAAGTTACTCTAATATAGAAGGATTTAAGTATCCTAAGGTTTGGTCCAAAATAGAATGTCAAGAAGGCATGGATAATATTGACGAAATTCTAAAGATAAGTGATGGCATAATGCTAGGGCGTGGTGATCTTAAAGCTGAGGTTCCATATTACATGATACCTATTATTCAAGAAGGCCTTTTAAAGAAAATGAAGAATAGTGATAAACCATTTGTTATTGCTACATATGTTTTAGAATCATCTAAAAAGGAAAAAATGCCTACAATTGGAGAACTAAATGATATATATAATTCTATTAAGCTAGGGGTTAATGGATTTATGTTAGCTGGGGAAGTAGGTACATCGAATAATCCAAGTTTTGGGGTGGAGATTTTAAAGGATCTTATAGAAAAATATACTAAATAAACTATACTATTTAATAATTAATATAACATATTGATTTAATAACTATAAACATAAAGACATATTATTGACACACTTTAAAAAAGTTGTATATAATTGAATTAAAAGATTTGTAAGTGTATAGCACATTGGGAGGATATAAGTATGGATAGAGATCTAGCCTTAGGATTAGTTAGAGTAACAGAGGCCGCAGCGTTAAATTCTGCAAAACTTATGGGTCGTGGTGATAAGATTGCAGCAGACCAAGCAGCTGTTGACGGTATGAGAAAGACTTTTGACCTTCTAAATATTAGGGGAACAGTAGTTATTGGAGAAGGAGAAATGGACGAGGCTCCAATGCTTTATATAGGTGAAAAAGTAGGGCATGGTGGAGAAGATTCTATAGAGGTTGACATAGCAGTAGACCCACTTGATGGAACAAACCTTGTTGCAAAAGGGGTTCCTAATGCTATAGCAGTTGTAGGGATCGCAAGAAAGGGATGCCTACTTCATGCACCAGATATGTATATGGATAAGATAGCTGTAGGACCAAAGGCAGCTGGATGTGTAAGTCTTGATGCACCTTTAAGTGAAAACATAATAAATGTTGCAAAGGCACTAGGGAAGAAAGTTGAAGATGTAACTGTTATTATGCTTGATAGAGAAAGACATCAACATCATATGGACGAGGTTAGAAAAGTTGGAGCTAGAATGAAGCTTATTACAGATGGTGATGTGGCTTCAGCAATAGCAACTGGTTTTGAAGATACAGGTGTAGACATAATGGTAGGAAGAGGTGGAGCACCTGAGGGAGTTATAGCGGCTTGTGCTATGAAGTGCCTAGGTGGAGACATGCAAGGAAGACTATACCCTGAAACTCAAGAAGAAATTGATAGATGTAAGAAAATGGGTATAGATGACTGTAGTAAGATCCTTACACTAGATGATTTAGTTAAAGGTGATGAAGTGTATTTTGCAGCTACAGGTGTTTCTGATGGAGACCTTTTAAAGGGAGTTGTTAACTACCAAAATGATATAGCAAAAACTCAATCAATAGTTATGAGAGCGAAAACAGGAACTATTAGATTTGTGGATACAGTTCATAATTTAGCAAAAAACAAAAGATAATATTTTAATGTACTATATAGGGTATCTTCTAAAGATGCCCTTGTTTTGGTTAGATGTTATGATAATAAAGTAATAGGTGCTTATAGTAATTTTCTATAGAATTTTTTAATAGAAACATGTTATTAGATTGCGAATTATTGAATAAATATATTTTACTTTACATTTTCAAAGGTGAAATATAAAATGTATAAGTAAAGGTAATAAAAGTATCTAATTTATATACCATTTAATTAGTCGAAATGTCAAAAGTCATGTCGAGATTATATTTCAGATATTTATTAACTAATGTAATATGTCAATAGATTTTATTTTCGTTGAAGTTATAACTTTAGATTTATATAGAATAGGTAGTATAAGTTATATTACCTAAGATTCTCATAGGATTAATTTTTAAGGATACAGGAGGTGTATTATGAATTTTGAATCGCTTAAAGAAAAAACTCTGGATGAACTTAGGCATATTGGTAAGGATATGGGGATTAAGGCAGTGTCTAAGTATAGAAAAAGTGAGTTAATTGAGCAAATTTTAAATTTTGATAATAAAAAGGAAGAAAAAGAAGAAGAGGTTCCAGAGGTTATTGAGAAAGTTATAGAAGAAGAAGTAAGACCTGCTATTGAACTTGTGGAGAAAATAGCACCGAAGCCAAGACCTAATAATAGAGATATGAATCTTCATGATATAGATGAAGATAAGAGAAAGAAAATGCAAGCCCTTCTTGCAGACTCAGATACAGTTGAAGGTATATTTGAACATATTGATAACCAGTCATATGGATTTCTTAGAATAGATAATTATCAACAAGGTCAAAGAGACATTTACGTATCTCCATCACAAATTAGAAAGTTTGGTCTTAGAACAGGTGATAAGATAAAGGGGAAGGCTAGATTTCCTAAGGAAACTGAAAAGTATAAGGCACTTGTATATCTTCAAGAGGTTAATGGGGGAAGCCCTGATAGAATTATAGGAAGAAGTCATTTTGATGATTTAACTCCTATATATCCAGATAAAAAGATGGATCTTGAAACTATTGGAAGTGATATGTCTACAAGACTTATAGATATATTATCGCCTGTTGGTCGTGGACAAAGAGGAATGATAGTTGCACCTCCAAAGGCTGGTAAAACTGTTCTTATCAAGAAGATAGCAAATGCAATTGCAAAGAACCATCCTGACATAGAACTTATAGTACTTCTAATAGATGAAAGACCGGAAGAAGTTACAGATATGAAAAGAAGTATTAAGGGAGATGTTGTATACTCAACATTTGATGAAGAACCAGATAGCCATGCTAGAGTTGCAAAGCTTACATTAGAAAGAGCAAAAAGACTTGTTGAAATGAAGAAAGATGTTGTTATACTAATGGATAGTTTAACAAGACTTGCAAGGGCGTATAACCTTATTATTCAACCTACAGGTAGAACTTTATCCGGGGGACTTGACCCTGGAGCATTAACTCAGCCTAAGAAGTTCTTCGGAGCGGCAAGAAACCTAGTTGAAGGTGGAAGTCTTACTATTCTTGCAACTTCACTTGTAGAAACAGGTAGCAGAATGGATGAGGTTATTTTTGAGGAATTTAAGGGAACAGGTAATATGGAACTTCATCTTGATAGAAGACTTCAAGAAAGAAGAATATTCCCTGCAATAGATATAAATAAATCTGGAACGAGAAGAGAAGATCTTATTTTAACTCCAGAGGAAATTAGTGTTTCAACAAGTGTTAGAAGACTTCTTTCAAACAACGTTTCACATGAAGCTACAGAAAAGTTACTTAATATAATGACTAAAACCCAATCAAATAAAGAGTTTGTGGATATTTTTCCTAAAATTGCAAAGGATGAAAATCTGCTATAAAGTGGTTGATTAAAAATATTCACTATGTTATAATATTGGAGTTGACATGGAAGGAAACTGGGGATAACTTCGGTTTCTAGTGAGCTTGACAGATTATATAGGGCATTAGTGTCTTTTAAAAGGTAGTAATCTACAAATAAGTAGAAACTTAAAATATTAACTTACAGTAAGAAAGAGGTGAAACGCATGAGAGAAGGAATTCATCCAAACTACAACAACGAAGCAGTTGTAAAGTGTGCTTGTGGAAATAATTTCACAACAGGATCAGTTAAAGATGAACTTAAGGTAGAAGTTTGTTCAAAGTGTCATCCTTTCTACACAGGAAAGCATAAGGTGCTAGATACTGGTGGTAGAATAGAAAAGTTCATGAAGAAATACAATTTATCAGAATAATAAAGGGCCGGAGAATACCGGTCTTTTTTTATATCCAAAAACTCATAAATTATAAATTTCATTAAGTTTAAATAGTATATGTTTTGGAGTATAATCATAATAAGGAATTGTGAGAGGTTTTATTATGATTGGAGTAATAGATAGAATAAATGAAAAATTTGCAGTTGTAGAATTTGATGATGGTTCTATGCAAAATATACTGCTTGATAAGATAAAGGGAAAAGCAGAAGAAGGGGATGTTATATACTATAAGTGTGGCCTTTACCACATAGACTTAAATGAAACTAATAAAAGAAAAAAGGAAGCAGATAGCTTTCTAGATTTATGGGATTAAGGAGATGTTTATGGCGAAGAAAACGAATATAGGTGGCCAGGCAGTTATAGAAGGTGTGATGATGAGAGGGCCAAGTACCATAGCCCTTGCAGTTAGAAAGGAAAATGGAGAGATATTTGTTAAGTCGGATAAAAACGTTCCACTATCAAAGAAAAATAAGTTTTGCTCCCTTCCTATTATAAGAGGAACCCTAGCACTTTTAGAATCTTTAATGCTTGGTACAAAGATGCTTTCTCATTCAGCAGATATAGTTGAGGGAAATGAGGAGAATATAGATAGAAAAAAAGATTTTAAAGAAAAGCTAGTTTTAGTAACTACTCTTGTTATATCATTTGGAATTTCGCTTTTATTATTTGCTCTACTACCAACCGTAGTTGCAGATGTTGCAAAGAATGTTACTAGTAATACAATTATAATTAATCTTTTTGAAGGGTTAATAAAGGTTATAATATTTCTTGCTTATATCTATTTTATTGGTAAAATGGATGATGTTAAAAGGGTATTTATGTATCATGGTGCAGAGCATAAAACTATATTTTGTTATGAAGCAGAGGAGCCTTTAACTGTTGAAAATGTTAGAAAATATACTACACTTCATCCTAGGTGTGGAACTAATTTTATGCTTACAGTTATTATTGTAGGTATTTTAGTATTTTCAGTTTTTGGTTGGCCGGATCTTAAGGTAAGAATACTGCTTAGAATAATAATGCTTCCTATCATAGCTGGAATATCATATGAATTTATAAAATGGCAAGGGGGGAGTGATTCCCGTTTTGCTAGAATACTATCAACTCCAGGACTATACCTTCAAAAGCTTACTACAAAGGAACCAGATGACTCACAAATTGAGGTTGCAATAGAAGCACTTAAGGCTGCGGGTAAAGAAGGAGAAGATGATAGATGGTAAAGATATATATGGCAATGAAGGAAGGCTCTGATCTATTAGTAGGATTATCAACATCTCTGCTTGATTCTCAGTTATTACTTTGTCATGTTTTAGGAGTAGACAGAAGTTACCTATTCCTTAATAGGGAAAGTGAGATTAGTGAAGATAAGTATAAAGAGTTTTTGACTCTTATAAACCTTAGAAAAAGCGGGAAACCTCTTCAATATATAACAGGTTTCCAAGAATTTATGGGACTTAACTTTAAGGTGTCTGAGGGAGTGTTGATACCAAGATGTGACACTGAGGTTTTAGTTGAAAATGTAATAGAAATTGCAAAGTATATAAAATCACCTGTTATTGTAGATGTAGGATGTGGAAGTGGAGCTATATCAGTTTCCCTTGCAAGTTTTATAAAGGATTCAACTGTATATGCACTTGATATTATGGATACTCCAATAAAGGTAACAAAGGAAAATGCGCTTCTTAATAATGTTGAGGATAGGGTAAATGTACTAAAGTCAGACATGTTATGTAGCGTTAAAGATAAAAAGGCTAATATTATAGTATCCAATCCGCCATATATAAAGCGTGATGTTATAAAAACATTAATGACAGAGGTTAAGGACCATGAGCCAATGTCGGCTCTTGATGGAGGAGAAGATGGATTGATATTTTATAGAGCTATTACAAAGGATTCAGTAGGTATTCTAAGTGAGAATGGATACCTAGCATATGAAATAGGTCATGATCAAGGTGAGGATGTTCGGGATATTATGATCCATGAAGGCTTTAAAGATGTAGTAGTTATTAAAGATTTATCAGGACTTGATAGAGTGGTTATAGGTCATATGTAGCCATGTTGTAATATTACCATAGATTCAAAGATTTTACTTGTAATTACAAATAAAGATGTGTAAATCAAAATAGTATGATATAATAAAAAAACGTAAACTTGTATTTGGAGTGAGGAATAATGTTAGATAAATTAGATTTTATAGAAGAGAAGTACGAAGAACTATCAATAAAAATAAGCGATCCTGAAGTAGTTTCAGACAATAGTCTATTCCAAAAGTTATGTAAGGAACATAGCTCACTTGAGGAAATCGTTATTAAATATAGAGAATATAAAGATTCTAAGAAAAGAATAGAAGAAGATAAGGAAATGCTTCAAGATAAGCTTGATAGGGATATGAAAGAGCTTGTTGAAGAAGAATTAAAGGAGCTTATTGCTGCTAATGAGAAGCAACAAGAAGAGCTTAAGGTTCTATTGCTTCCTAAGGACCCTAATGATTCTAGAAACGTATTTGTTGAAATTAGAGGGGGAGCAGGAGGAGAAGAAGCTGCTCTGTTTGCAAGTGTTCTATATAGAATGTACACAAGATATGCTGAAAGAAGTGGTTGGAAAACTGAAATTATGTCACTTAACGAAACAGGTATAGGTGGCTTTAAGGAAGTTGTATTTATGATAAAGGGTCATGGAGCCTACTCTAAGCTTAAATACGAAAGTGGAGTTCACAGAGTACAAAGAGTTCCAGATACAGAAACAAGTGGTAGAATACATACATCTACGGCAACTGTTGCGGTTCTTCCAGAAGTAGATGATGTTGAAATAGATATCAACCAAAATGATATTAGAGTTGACGTATTTAGAGCATCAGGTAATGGTGGACAATGCGTTAATACTACTGACTCGGCTGTTAGAATGACACATGTTCCAACAGGAATAGTTGTTTCATGTCAAGATGAAAAGTCACAGCTTAAGAATAAGGAAAAGGCACTTAAGGTTCTTAAAGCAAGAATATACGAGATAGAGCTTGAAAAGCAAAGAAGTGAAATTGCAAAGGACAGAAAGAGTCAAGTTGGTACTGGAGATAGAAGTGAGAGAATAAGAACTTATAACTATCCACAGGGAAGAATTACGGATCATAGAATTGGTCTAACTATATATAGAATGGAAGCATTCCTAGATGGAGATATTGAAGAAGCTATAGAAGGATTAATTACTGCAGATCAAGCGGAAAAGCTAAAGGATCTTGGAGAGTAAATAAATATGAGGCGCCTTATAATCAAGTTGTGGTTTAAGGCGCCCTTTCATAATATTTATTAGAACTTGGAGGATGATTATGAAAAGTTATAAGGTAGATGGTTATAAGTTTGTTGTTTTACCTATAATAATAATGCTTGTTATAATTATAAACGTATTTTTGCTTTTCAAGGACACTTATATGTACATAAATATACTTAATATAGGAATTGATATAGTTTTACTTTTTGTATACTTTAGATTGTTTATATACGATATAAATATAGACAATAAAGAGATTAACTTAAAGAGACTTTTTAGCAAGAAAAAAGTATTGATTTCAGAAATTAAGTCTTTAAGACAAGGCGGAATATTAAGTCTTTTAAGAACAGAAAGAGGTAGGTTTTTTCTAATAACATCTAAGAAAGATAGAGAAGTTATTAGGGAACTATTTAAAGATCTGTAAAGTATAAGGTGGGGAGAGATATGAGCATAAAAAAGGCCTTAAAGAAGGAGAAATTTAAAAGAAAAAGAGACATAATTATAAGTATAATAATAATGGTTTTTATGGCTTATTTCGTAGCTGTTTTGGCAGAAAATGAAGTGTTAATAGGCTTTGATTCATACTTTTCCTTTTTTTATGTAATTGTAATAGACTTTTTGCTTCTCATTAATATCATTAGAATATTATCAGAGGAGAAAATAAGTTTTGAGGTTCAAGAAGAGAAGTTGAAAATAGATGGGGGTTATTTAGCACCGAGCTACATATTACCACTTAAAAAAATAGTATATGTAGATGTACATAGTATCTCGCCAAAGGAATTCTATGTTTTATTAGTAATAAATAAAATTCATAGGAAAAAGTATAAGGATTATAATAATTTCTTTGTAAAGAGAAATCCTCATTATTCTTCAGGTCTTGAATTTGTAAAGGGAAAATACTCTGAGGAAGAAAAATTTAGTTTTATAGAAATTAAAAAAAGTGGTTCAAGAAAATACTATCTTTTATATGTACTTTATAAATCGGCTCATAATATAGTATTTTCGAAAAATGCTATAAAATATATTAAAACATTTGTAGATGAATATAAATTATAATGAATATAATCTCCTAAGATAAAATAAATTTAACTAAAGAGAACTATCTTAAGGAGAGAAAACATTGAGTAATATATTAGTAATAACCTTAATTGCAGGAGGTGTCTCCTTTCTTGGAACCTTACTTGGAGGAATTATTGGGGTATCATTTAGAAGTAAAAGTAACACATTGATTTCTAGTATTATGTCTATTGCTGCGGGACTTATGATAGCAGTTGTGACTTTTGACCTTATTCCAGAGGCTATTCATATTGGAGGGATAACCCTTGCACTAATTGGAATATTTGTTGGAGTTATATTTGTTACTCTTATGGATGTATATCTACCTTCGATTCCTATGGTCAAGGCACATGGAAATCATATAAAGACCTCTATTCTACTTGGAATATCACTTGCGGCTCATAACTTTCCAGAGGGACTTGCGATAGGTTCTTCATTTGCAACTGGTCAAAGTCTTGGAATAGGGCTTTGCATTATTATTGGTCTTCATGATATACCAGAGGGGGCGACTGTTGCTGCACCACTTCTTAAAAGCTCTATGTCAAGGGGAAGAATACTACTTTTAACTGCATTAACTGCTCTTCCAACTGCTATAGGTGCGTTATTTGGAGTAGTTATAGCAGAAGTGTCAAAGATTTTTATAACCCTATCACTTGGATTTGCAGGTGGGACGATGCTGTACATAGTTTGTGGAGAATTAATTCCTGAAAGTAAGAGTTTATTTAAAGGAGTATTTTCTACTATATCTGTAATTATAGGTTTAGTTTTAGGATTAATTATTACTACCATAGTATAAACTTTGCTGTACCTAGGAGGAAAAAATGGATACTAAGGTTTACTATATAGATAATGATGCTGTGATTAATGAGGCAGCGTATTTAATAAAAAAAGGGGAGACAGTTGTTTTCCCAACAGAAACAGTTTATGGACTTGGGGCAAATGCATTAGATGAAAAGGCATGTGAAAAGATTTTTATGGCTAAGGGAAGGCCACAGGATAATCCTTTAATAGTTCATGTAGATAATAAGGATATATCAAAGTTTGTTAAGAGTATACCTGAAAATGTTAAGATTCTAATTGATAGGTTCTGGCCAGGACCATTAACTATTATACTTGAGAAAAAGGATATTATTCCAGATAGCATAACTGGAGGACTTAAAAGTGTTGCTATTAGAATGCCAGAAAGTACAATTGCAAGAAAGCTTATAAAAGCATCAGGTGTTCCTATTGCGGCACCATCTGCAAATCTTTCAGGCAAACCATCTCCTACTACAATTGATCATTGTATTAGGGATTTATCTGGTAGAGTAAGTATGATTATTGGTGGAGTAGAATGTAGATGTGGACTTGAATCTACTGTTGTTGAGGCTGGTGAAACTTCGGTTACTATATTAAGACCAGGTGAAGTAACCAAGGAGATGATTGAAGATCTAGGAATCAAGGTTGATATAGACCCTACAATAATGGAAAGCCTAGGGGATGTTGTTCCAAAGTCTCCAGGGATGAAATATAAGCACTATGCACCGGATTCTGATATGACTATAGTTACGGGAGACCTTAATAAGGTAATAGATTATATTAATAACGAAGCTAAGAAAATTGCATTAGAAGGCAAAAGAGTTGGAATTATTGCAACAAATGAGACTCTAGGGGAGTACCATAATGGAACTGTTTTAAGTATAGGTTCCAGGGGAAATTTAAATGAGGTAGCATCTAAACTATTTGATGTGCTAAGAGAATTTGATAAAATAGGTGTAGACTATATTTTAAGTGAAGGATTTATAGATGAAGGCGTTGGACTTGCAATTATGAATAGACTAAAAAAAGCTGCAGGTCATAAAGTTATTAAACTTTAACCTTTAGGAGGGGAAAATATGAAATTGTTATTCGTTTGTACAGGAAATACCTGTAGAAGTCCTATGGCTCAGGAAATAGCGAAGAAGGTTTTAGCTGAAAAGGGAATAGACGCAAAGGTTTCATCTGCAGGAATATATGCCTTTATGGGAACATCTGCATCGGAAAACTCATTAAAAGTTATGGAAGAAATTGGACTTGATTTATCAAATCATATGGCCTCTTTACTAGATAGAAAAATGCTAGAAGAAAATGACATTATTCTAACTATGACACAGGGACATAAGGAATCTATTATAAGCTCTGCCCCTGATTTTAAGGATAAAATATATACATTTGGAGAATATATAGGAATAGGAAAAGATATAATAGATCCATTTGGTGGAAGTGTAGATGTATATAGAAGTTGTAGACAGCAGCTAGAGGACTACACCTATAAACTTTTAGAGATTATTTAGAATATATAAATATTTTAAGCTGTTAACAGGAATACTTGTTAACAGCTTATGTTTTTTTTACAAAATACCAGAGATTTCATGCATATTAAGGTTGTGCATATTAGGTAAATGTTATAGAATTATTAGTTGAGAAGGTTTAGGAGGTCTAAATATGAAAATTGCATTAGGTTCAGATCATGGTGGATTTAACTTAAAAAATCTAATTATAGATCATTTAAAACAAAAAGGTATAGAATGTGAAGACTTAGGATGCCATAGCACAGATTCATGTGATTACCCAGAATTCGGACTTAAGGTAGCTAAGGCTGTTAAGTCAAAGGAATACGATTTTGGTATCATAGTTTGTGGTACAGGTATTGGAATATCAATAGCAGCTAACAAGGTTCCAGGAATTAGAGCTGCTCATTGTACAGATTCATTTACAGCTAGAGCAACAAGACAGCATAACAACTCTAATATATTAGCACTAGGTGAAAGAATAACAGGGCCATCAATAGCTCTTGATATTGTAGATGCTTTCTTAAGTACAGATTTTGAAGGCGGAAGACATGAAAAAAGAGTTAATATGATAGAAGAAATAGAAAAAGAATACTTAAAGTAAAATTTTTTAATACACAGGAGGCTAATATGAATAAGGTAATAGTTACAGATCACCCACTAATTCAACACAAACTTTCAATAATGAAGGATAAAAATACTGGTTCAAAGGATTTTAGAGAGCTTTTAGAAGAAATTTCAATGCTTATGTGTTATGAAGTTACTAGAAACTTCCCACTTGAAGAAGTTGAGATAGAAACTCCTCTTTGCACTTCAAAAACTAAAATGTTAACAGGTAAAAAGGTTGGTATAGTTCCAATACTAAGAGCAGGTCTTGGTATGGTAGACGGAATGTTAAAGCTTATACCAGTTGCAAAAGTAGGACACATAGGATTATATAGAGACCCTGAAACATTAAAGCCAGTAGAATACTACTGTAAGCTTCCAATGGATATTACTGAAAGAGAAATAATCGTTACTGACCCAATGCTTGCAACAGGAGGATCAGCAGCAGATGCTGTAACTCTACTTAAGGAAAAGGGAGCTAAGAACATAAAACTTATGTGCCTTCTTGCAGCACCAGAAGGAATAGAAGCTTTCCATAAGGTTCATCCAGAAGTTAACATATATGTAGCACATATAGATGAATACCTAAATGACCATGGATATATAGTTCCAGGTCTTGGAGACGCAGGGGATAGAATCTTTGGTACAAAGTAGACCAGAATGGGATGAATATTTTATTGAGATAGCTAATGTTGTTAAAAAAAGATCAACATGTCTAAGACGTCAAGTAGGTGCTGTTATAGTAAAGGATAATAGAATACTTACAACAGGATATAATGGAGTTCCACCTAAAATAGAGCATTGTGATAGGAAGGGATGTCTAAGACAAAAGCTAAACGTTCCATCAGGTGAGAAACATGAACTTTGCCGTGCACTTCATGCAGAGCAAAATGCAATAATACAGGCTGCTAAAAGTGGTGTACAAATTGATGGAAGTACACTTTATGTTACTCATCAACCTTGTATTATATGTACTAAACTTATAATGGCATCTGGTATTGTAAGGGTAGTATATGAGGGAGAATATCCTGATGCTTTATCACTTGAAATGTTAGAAGAATCCTCAATAGAAGTAGTTAAGATAGATTAAATTTAAAAGAGTTATAGAATAAAACTTGTTTTATTCTATAACTCTTTTTTTATCTGATGGAACACATTTATAAGGTTTAAATATTATGTAGTAATCAATTTAAGGTAGTAATAAATTTGATTACTATATTAAAGGGATGTGTTTTGATGAGTAATATAAAATTACAACTAGAGAGAACAATTGCAGAGGTTAGTGTTGAAGTAAATAATACTGTAATATTTGATACTAATCCTATAGTAGGAGCGAGTAATGTTGATGATGTGAACTATGACCCTACTACAGGATTAATTACACTAAATCAGCCCGGGGAATATAAGATTTCGTGGTTTGTGGCTATTCAATCATCCTTAGGAGTTAAAGGACCTGAATTTGCAATAGTAACAAGTGATATGAGAGTTTATACAGCAAATACAGCTGTTAGAACAGGTCAAATCTCAGATTTTGCCTTAATAACTGTTCCAGAAGGTGGACTAACTATTAAGCTGGTAAATAGATCTTCGGGACTAGTTGTTTATGCAAAAGATGTAAGTGTTACCGCAAGTTTAAGTATATTAAAAGCTCCTGAAAAGGGAGCAACAGGACCTAAGGGAAACACAGGACCAATGGGAGCAGCTTCACTTGGTGGTTTAGAATTACAACTAGCAGGTTATTCAGGAGCGAACCTTTCAGATACAGCAGTTGTGCCATTTGATACAATATATACTAACTTAACAACTAATATTTCTAACTCAGGTGGAAATATTCAAATTACTGCTGCAGGAAGATATATGATTGATTGGTGGATCGGTTTGTCAGGTAGTGGATCAACAAGACAAGTTAGTTTGAAATTACTAAAGGATGGAAATGAAGTAGGAATTAGCTATGTTTATGCTCAGTTTGCATGTGTAAATCATGGCAATACAATTGTTGATATAACACAAGCTGACATTGCAAAGGGCGCAGTTACAATTAAACTTATTAATAATAGTGGAGCAAGCTTAACACTTTCGCAAACTACACGACAAGGATCAATAAGAATCGTAAAAATTACTAATGGATAGTGAATAAGATATTAGGGACAAGTAATTGCCTCTAATATTTTATAAAGTGTATAACTGTATTCATATGTAATGAATATATTATTGTGAAGTAAGGACTCTGAAATAAATTAAGTTCATAATAGAGAACATTTTGAAGTGTAGTAGGAGGGGGAAAATGTCGAAGGTTGCTTTGAAATTAAATAAAGGAACATTTATATCATATAATGAAAAATATAGAAACTTTTCTAGATCTAATTATTTGTTAATAAGAAATTGTGATAATAGATATTGTAAATTAGATATATTAAAAAGTTTGATAAAATTTAATCTAGATAAAGCTATACCTGAAGGCTCTATAATTGAATGTGCTAAATTAAATTTACCAATTGAGGATTGGAAACAGTGTAGTGAAAGATATTATAATTATTTAAATATATATATAAATCAAGAACCTTTTGAAGAAAGTTGTGTGAACTGGCAGAATAGACCAAGAGTAAAGTTATATAAAACCATTAAATTATCTTATGAGGAATTAGAAGATGAATATATATCAATAGATTTAACAAGTTTGGTAAATGACTGGATTAGTGGTAATATCCCAAATAATGGGATAACATTAGGGTTAGAAAGTAAAGATATTAAATTAAGTTTGTTGAAAAGAAACAGAGAAGTAGATAGTTCAACAAACCTTGTAATTAACTATACTAGTAAGCCTACTGAAAAAAAGTCTATTGCTATTCAAGTACAATTCTTTGATTTGGGAGGAAAAATTCTTAAACGTAATGAAGAAGATTTAGTGATGTTATAGCTTCCTCCTTAGATGGTATAAGTTATGATAGTACTTTAGGAGAAATAACTATTAAGAAACCGGGATTTTATATGGCTCAATGGTGGGTAGCGGTAGCTGGAGCTGGAGAGATAAATAAACCATGCTTAGCATTAAAGGATATAAGTAATAATGCTCTAATAAATTCTGCTGGGTGTTTAAATATGCCGACTCAAATAGCAGGTAATGCACTATTTTTGTTGAAGATACTGGAAAAAGCATTAAATTAATTAATAATAGTGGTGGAGAAATTCAATTAGACAAGGCTGCTGTGCAGGCAAGTATTATTATAGTGAAGGTATAAGTTTTTGTTAAGGTAACAGAGGTGATACTGTGGAATTTAGTCTATGTATGATTGTAAAAGATGAGGAGAAGGTACTGTCTAAATGTTTAGAGAGTGTTAAGGATTTCATAGATGAAATAATTTTGGTAGATACAGGGTCAAGTGATCTAACTAAGGAGATAGGAGCAAAGTTTGGTGCCACTATATATGATTTTAAGTGGTGTGATGATTTTAGTAAAGCAAGAAATTATGCTTTTAGTAAATCAACTAAAGATTATATTTTGTGGCTTGATGCAGATGGTTATATTACACAGGACAACATAGACAAGTTAGTTAACTTAAAAAAAACACTAAATCCCAATGTAGACGTTGTTAGCATGCACTATTCATTGGTAAGAGATGAAAATGAGAATACAATATACTCATTAAGAAGAAATCGACTAGTAAAAAGGGAAAGAAACTTTAAGTGGGTTGGAAGAATACATGAGTATATTGATGTATATGGTAGGAGTTTACACTCTGATATATATATATACATCATAACAAGCATAAAGCACATACGCAAAGAAACCTTAATATATTTAGATTAATGATAGAAAATAATGAACCTTTCTCTGATAGAGATAGATTCTATTATGGGAATGAATTGTACTACAATCAATTATATGAAGAAGCTATTAAGGAATATATAACATTTATCAAATCTGAGAGAGGGTGGATTGAAGATAGAAAAACAGCTACTCTTAGACTTATAGATTGTTATAGTTTAACTGATAAAAATGAAAAAAATATAGATATAATCCTAGGTTCTTTTAAGTGGTGTAAGCCAGATGCTCAAGTTTGTTGTCGTTTAGCTGAATATTTTATAAATAAAAACCAATATAAGGATGCAATATTTTGGTATAAGGTAGCATTTATGTGTATACCAGATAAGGATAACAGGGGGATAAGTGCTAAGGAATATTACACCTGGATACCAGCAATTCAATTATGTGTTTGTTACTCTCATATAGGAGAATATGAAGCTGCTAATTATTATAATGATTTAGCAGGAAATTTTCAGCCAGAATCTCCTAAGGTTGCACATAATAGAGAATTCCTCAAGGGAAAACTAGATAAAAAATTAAATTAAAATAAAAAAAGGTAAATGCTTAAGGGGTAGTTTTGTTAAGTATTTACCTTTTTCTATACATAATAAAATTACATAACATATAATGATTTTGTAAAATAAGAAGTACTTTAGTATTTTAAGTAGGTGTAAATAACTAAGTATTATGGTAAAATTAATAACGTATATTAACCAAAATCATTTACAATATGAGGGCGTGGATTTTATGAATTTTATTATGCTTTTATTAGCGGCTATGATAATTTCTTTCTCTGCAACTCCACTGGTAAAAGGCCTTGCAATAAGGGTTAATGCAATAGATGTTCCAAAGGATGATAGAAGGGTACATAAGGTTCCTATTCCGAGACTCGGAGGACTCGCTATATACATATCATTTTCCCTTTGTTCACTAGCTATACTTGGAATGCAAAAGAATGTACTAGGAGTACTGCTCGGTGGAAGTTTAATAGTAGCTATGGGAATTTATGATGATATAAAACCCTTAAAGGCTATATATAAGTTAATTGTGCAAATAATAGCTGCACTTATACTAATAAGCTTTAATATTAAGGTGCATATGATAACGGTACCATTTGACTCAGCTGGAAATGCGGTAGACGTAACATTTCTTGCAATTCCTATTACCATACTTTGGGTAGTTGGGATTACAAATGCATTTAATCTTATAGATGGGCTAGATGGACTTGCTTGTGGAATATGTTTTATATCTTGTTTAACATTATTTGGAGTAGCGTTTTACGGAGATAGGTATACTGCAATAGTGTTAACTCTAATACTGGCAGGAGCATGTCTTGGCTTTCTCCCGTATAATTCGAATCCTGCAAAGATATTTTTAGGGGATACTGGATCTCAGTTTTTAGGATTTATACTTGCGGCTATATCTATAGAAGGAGCTATAAAATCAACTACAGCACTGGTAGTCGCTGTGCCTATACTAGCACTTGGTCTGCCTATATATGATACTTTATTTGCTATGATAAGACGAAAAATAAATAATAGACCAATGATGGAGGCTGATAAGGGGCATCTTCATCATAGACTTCTAGAAATGGGACTTACTCAAAAACAAGCAGTATACACAATGTATATTTTAAGCTCTATACTTGGAGTTTCATCAATAATTGCTATGATAGTAAGTTCAAAGCAATCCTTTGCTTTATTAGTGGTTGTTTGTGCACTTATAATAGCTTTTGCAGTAGAAATGGAGATTTTTAAAAATAAAAATAAAAGCAAAGAATAAGGAAAGAGGTGTTTACTTTGAGTAAGATAAAGGTTATGACCATATTTGGTACTAGACCTGAGGCAATAAAAATGGCTCCTCTAGTAAAGGAACTAGAAAGTAGAGAGGAAATAGAGTCTATTGTATGTGTAACTGCACAACATAGGGAAATGCTAGATCAGGTTTTGGAGCTATTTAAAATTACACCTGATTATGATCTTGATATAATGAAGGAAAGACAAAGTTTAACTGGTATAACAAATAGAGTGTTAAAGGGGCTTGATGAAACATTTCAAGAGGCAAAGCCAGATATGGTACTTGTTCATGGAGATACTACAACAACATTTGCAGGTGCCCTTGCAGCTTTCTATAATCAAATAAAGATAGGGCATGTAGAGGCTGGCCTTAGAACATTTAATAAGTACTTCCCATTCCCAGAGGAAGCAAATAGAAAGCTAACTGGGGCTATAGCTGACGTACACTTTGCACCGACTAAGATATCTATGAATAATCTTCTGCGTGAAGGAATATTAAGAGAAGATATATTTGTTACAGGTAATACAGTTATAGATGCTATGAAAACAACAGTTGAAGAAGAATATAACTTCGATACTGAGGTTTTAAATACTATAGACTTTGAGAATAAAAAGGTTATTATGGTAACTGCCCATAGAAGAGAGAATTGGGGAGAACCACTTGAAAATATATGCAACGCATTAAAGGAAATTGTTACATCAAGAGATGATGTTGAAATAGTTTATTTAGTTCATCTAAATCCTGTAGTAAAGTCAGTTGCAGAAAAAATTCTTGGAGGAGTAGAAAGAGTGCATCTATTGTCTCCACTTGATACAAAGGAAACTCATAATCTTATGAATAGAAGTTATATGGTAGCTACAGATTCAGGTGGACTTCAAGAGGAGGCGCCACATCTTGGACTTCCAGTATTAGTTCTTAGAGATGTAACTGAAAGACCAGAGGCGGTAGAGGCTGGAACAGTTAAAGTTGTTGGAACTGATAGAGAAGTTATAGTAAGGGAAGCTCTTGACCTTATAGATAATGGGGATAGTTATGGGAAAATGGCTAATGCGGTAAATCCATATGGTGATGGTCTTGCATCAAAAAGAATAGTTGATTCGATTTTATACTATTTTGACAATAAAGTTGAAAGACCTGAGGAACTTTTATAAAAATATAAATTTACAAAAAAAAGGCAGAGAAATAGGTATTTAATTCTCTGCTTTTTTATATATTTTATAATAAGCAAAGGAATTAAAGTAGAGATGTAGAAATTAATATTCTGAAGAAAATCATTGAACGAAAGATTTAAAATTTTCAAACAATATAAAGGGCATAAAAAGCTAATATATTGATAGTATGATAGAGATAATTTGGTTAGACATGTATAAATATCTTATTAAAATTAAAATGTTACTTTAAAATTTATTAGTAAAGTGATAAAATCTATTTAATATAAAAATATTTGTATATTATTTTTATATTAAATGTTAACAGAATGTAAATATTATACGATGTATATATTGATTAGATTGAAATTTAAGTAATTATAGACAGTGCATTCTAAATGTTTACAAAATTTTGAAAAAAGGAATTAAAAACTATAAATAATTTAAGATGGCTGGTGGAATAATGGACAATAGTATTGTAGATCTTCTAATTGAAAAAACCAAGATAGCTGGAGTAACTTCAATTTTCATTGGTGTTATATCTATGATTTGCCTTGGGCTAGAATTTGGAATAAATTATTATTATGGTTTTTTTATTGGTATATTAAATTTTATCTTTTTTTCAATAGGTTCATATAAACTAATCGATAAAGGCAGTGGTAAGGCTAAAACTGTACAATTTCTCTTATTCATAGCAAGGTATGTAATAGTAGCGATAGCTCTTTCCATAGCTGTTACAGAATTTGGTGCCAATGTATTTGCTCTATTTATAGGGCTTTTAACAATAAACATATCTTTGGTGATTTCAGTAATTCCAGTTAAATTTAAAAAAAGAAAGGAGGTATAATGCTGATGCATGAAGGTGGTATAACAATAGAAAGTTTGAATTTTTCTATAGCAGGAATACCTATAACCTTAACATGGGCAGTTTTCCTTCAGTGGTTTGTTATGGTATTTGTTATAATTGCTGCTTTAATTCTCACTAGAAAGCTTGAAACTGTACCAAAAGGGAAACAGGTTTTTGTTGAAACAGTTGTAGAAGGAATATACAAACTTGTTGACAGTGTTATGGGTAGAGAATATAGAAGTTTTGCACCTTACATAGGTACAATTATGATTTATATGCTTTTCCTAAACATACTTCCTCTGGTGGGAGGTCTTAGAGCTCCTACAAGTGATTACAGTGTTGCACTTGCATTTGCACTTATGACATTTATTATTATCCAAGCTAATGCAATTAAACACGGTGGACTTGGAGGGTATCTTAAGGGATATACACAACCTGTAGCACCACTACTTCCGCTAAATATAATGGAAAGAGTTTTTGTTCCTGTATCACTTAGTCTACGACTTTTCGGGAACATAACTGCAGCTATTATAGTAGTAGAACTTATATATGAAGGATTGACATTTATATCAGAAAAAGTTTTACATGCTATTCCAGGCATGACAAATATCCCTATACTTGCAACTTTAATACCAGTACCATTCCATATGTATTTCGATATTTTTGATGGAACATTACAAATGGTGGTATTTTCAATGTTAACAATGATATTTATAAAGACAACAGCAGAACATTAATTTTTAACATTAAAGGAGGAGAAAATAATGAATTTAGTACAAGGACTTATAGCACTAGGTGCAGGACTAGCGGTAATCGGAGCAATTGGTGGAGGAATCGGTGTTGGTATAGCTACAGGTAAAGCCTGTGAAGCTGTAGGAAGACAACCAGAAGCTAAGGGAGATATCATGAGTACATTTATACTTGGAGCTGCACTTTCAGAAGCTACAGCTATATATGCTCTTCTAGTTTCAATAATACTACTATTTGTTTATAAGTAAAATAGTAGTAGTTTTTGGCTTGCTTAAGTTTGAAAATTCAAATTTATGCAAGCCTTATTAAAATTAGAAGGAGGCATAAGTAGAATGGTTAGTTTAACTTTAAATCCAGCAACCATTATAGTAACTGTAATTAACGTTCTTATAATGTTTGTTATATTAAAGAAGATTCTTTTTGAAAAGGTTTCTTCATTTATGGATGCTAGAACAAATGGCATTGAGTCTAAGCTAAAGGAAGCCTCTGATGACAGAGCTAAAGCTAAAGAACTTAAGCTTAAGTTTGAAAGTCAAATGAAGAATGCTGATATAGAAGGAAAGAAAATAGTTGAAGAATATAAAGTTAAAGCAAGTAAGCTTTCAGATGAAATGCTAGAAGAAGCTAAAAAAGAAGCTGCTCTTATTAGAGAAAGAGCTAGAATTGACGCTGAAAGAGAAATGGATAAGGCAAAGGACGAAATAAGAAAGCAAATCATCGCTTTATCAATGCTTGCAGCTGCAAAATCAGTGGGTGGACAATTAGACGAGAAAAAACACCACGATCTTATTAACGATTTTATAAATAAGGTAGGGGTATAGTTATGCAAGAAATTGCTGCAAAAAGATATGCCCATGCTTTATTTGGAGCAGGGGTAGATAAAAATAATCTTGATCTATTTTTAGAACATATTGAGAGTGTCTCAAGTGTTTATAAGGATAATAAAGATCTTAGCACGTTTTTAAACCACCCAACAATTAGTATTGAAGAGAAAACTTCACTAATTGAAAACGTATTTAAGGGAAGAGTTGACGAAGAGATTTTAAATCTTATAGTTCTTCTACTAGAACATGGAAGAATAAATGAGATATCTTTAGTATCAGAGAATTTTAGAAGGCTTGTAGATGATCATAAGGGAATAAAAACCGCATATGCAACTACTGCTGTTAAAATGACAACTGAGGAAATTGAGAATCTTGAATCAAAGCTTTCAGCTAAGTATAACTTAAAGATTAAGGTTGAAAACTTTATTGATGAAAGTGTAATAGGTGGGGTTTATCTTAAGATAGACGACGAAGTATTCGACGGAACTATAAAGGGTAGCCTTGAAAAGATACAAAAAGAAGTAATGAAACAAGGTGGCGAGGTGAGAGCATGAGTATAAGACCTGATGAAATAAGTTCAATCATTAAGTCACAGATCTCAAACTATGAAAATAAGCTTGAGTCTGTAGATACAGGTACTGTAATCAATATTGGAGACGGTATTGCAAGAGTTTACGGTCTTGAAAAATGCATGGCAGGAGAGCTTTTAGAGTTCCCAGGAGAAGTTTTTGGGATGGCTCTAAACCTTGAAGAAAGTAATGTAGGTGCCGTGCTATTTGGTTCAGAAAAGGGAATTAAAGAAGGTGACATAGTAAAAAGAACAGGAAGAGTTGTTGAAGTTCCTGTTGGAGAAGCTATGATAGGAAGAGTTGTTAACTCACTAGGTCAAGCAATAGACGGAAAAGGTCCTATAAAAACAGATAAAACAAGACCTGTAGAAGTTGTTGCACCAGGGGTTATTTATAGAAAGTCAGTTAATGTACCACTACAAACAGGTATAAAGGCGATTGACTCTATGACTCCTATTGGACGTGGTCAAAGAGAGCTTATTATCGGTGATAGACAAACTGGTAAAACAGCTGTTGCAATTGACACTATTATTAACCAAAAGGGTAAGGATTGTATATGTGTTTATGTTGCAATCGGTCAAAAGCAATCAACTGTTGCTCATATAGTTAATACTCTAGAAGAAAGAGGAGCTATGGATTATTCAATAGTTGTTTCAGCATCTGCATCAGAGGCTGCACCACTTCAATACCTAGCACCATTTGCTGGAGTAAGTATGGCTGAGGAATTTATGTATGCAGGAAAGGACGTTCTTATAGTATATGATGATTTATCTAAGCACGCTGTTGCATACAGAACAATGTCTCTACTACTTAGAAGACCACCAGGACGTGAAGCATTCCCTGGAGATGTATTCTATCTTCACTCAAGACTACTAGAAAGATCAGCTAGAATATCAGATGATATAGGTGGAGGGTCAATTACTGCACTTCCTATAATCGAAACTCTAGCTGGAGACGTTACCGCATATATACCAACAAACGTTATATCTATAACAGATGGTCAGATATTCCTAGAGTCAGATTTATTCTTCTCAGGAGTTAGACCAGCTATAAATGCTGGTATATCTGTATCCCGTGTTGGTGGATCAGCGCAAATTAAAGCAATGAAACAAGTTTCAGGTTCACTTAGACTTGAGCTTGCACAATATAGAGAACTTGCTGCATTTGCTCAGTTTGGTTCAGACCTTGATAAGGATTCAAAGGAAAGAATCGAAAAGGGTCAAAGACTAATAGAAGTTCTAAAGCAAGATCAATATAAGCCAATGCCAGTTGAAGAGCAAATAGTAATTCTATATGCTGCTGTAAACAACTTCTTAAAGGACATAGCAGTTGAAGAAGTTAGAAGATTTGAAAAGGAATTCTTAGAATATGTAAGAGTTCATAAGTCAGAACTTTTAACTACAATTCTAGATAAAAAGTCTTTAGACGATGAAGTTAAAAACTTACTAAATACTACACTTGACGAATTTAAGAAAATCTTTAAATAAGGCAACAAGGAGGTGTTACCTTGGCTGGAGCAGGATTACTTGATTTAAAAAGAAGAATAAAATCTGTAACTAGCACCCGTAAGATTACAAAGGCTATGGGACTTGTTGCCACAGCAAAGTTTAGAAAAATTAGAGAAAGAGCAGAAGGAACTACTCCTTACTTTGAAAAATTTGAATCTGCTGTAAAGGGTATTGCCCTTTCATCAGAAGTTGCATCTTCAAAGTATTTTAATGCAGTAGAAGGTAAAAAGGATATATACATTGTTATAGGCTCAGATTCAGGACTTTGTGGAGGTTATAACACTAATATATTCTCTGAAACTGTAAGAGCAGTAGAAGGTAAAAATGTATCTTTAATAACTGTAGGACAAAAAGCCCGTACATTTTTCTCTTTAAGAAACTTTGATACTATGGCAGAGTATGTAGAGCTTGGACCAACACCTTCCTATAAGGATTGTGTTGAAATTATAAGACCTGCAATAAAGGCCTTTGAACAGGGTGAAGCATCAAATGTATATGTTGTATATACAAAGTTCCATTCACCAGTTAAGCAAACAGTAGAATTTTTAAAGGTTCTACCAATGGAAAAAGAAGAAGGAGCAAAGGGTTCTGAAGCTATTTTTGAACCATCAGCTGCTGAGATATTCGATTATATAGTACCGAAATATATTAATACTACAATGTTTTATGCAGTTGTTAATGCAATAGCTAGTGAGTATAGTAGTAGAATGTCTGCAATGGATAATGCTACGAAGAACGCTGACGAGCTTATTGATAAGCTGAAATTACAGTTTAATAGAGCAAGACAAAGTAGTATAACACAAGAAATCACGGAAATAGTAGGTGGAGCAGAGGCTCTTCACGACTAAGGAGGGAGAACATGGCACAAAATGTGGGAAAAATAACTCAAGTAATAGGACCTGTTATGGACATAAAGTTTGAAGATGGCCATCTTCCTGAAATATACAATGCCATTACTATTGAAAACGGTGACCAAAAGATCATAACAGAAGTTATGCAACATATCGGAGACGACGTTGTAAGAACTGTTAGTATGGAGGCTACTGAAGGTATTGTAAGAGGAATGAAAGCTGTTGATACAGGAAAGCCAATATCAGTTCCAGTTGGAGAGGCTACACTTGGAAGACTATTCAACGTTCTTGGACAGCCTATTGATAATGCGGGAGAAGTTGGGGCTAAGGAGCTTTATCCTATACATAGACCAGCTCCGTCATTTGATGAACAATCAGTTGCACCTGAAATGTTCGAAACAGGAATTAAGGTAGTTGACTTACTTGCACCATACCAAAGAGGTGGAAAAATAGGACTATTTGGTGGAGCGGGAGTTGGTAAAACAGTTCTTATCCAAGAGCTTATTAACAACATTGCAAAGCAACACGGTGGACTTTCAGTATTCACAGGTGTTGGGGAAAGAACAAGAGAAGGTAATGACCTTTACTATGAAATGAAGGAATCGGGAGTTATATCTAAGACTGCACTAGTATTTGGACAAATGAATGAACCACCAGGAGCTAGAATGAGAGTTGCTCTAACTGGTCTTACAATGGCTGAATACTTTAGAGACCAAGGTCAAGACGTACTTCTATTTATAGATAATATATTTAGATTCTCACAAGCAGGTTCAGAGGTTTCTGCCCTACTAGGTAGAATTCCATCAGCGGTTGGATATCAACCAACACTTGCAACTGAAATGGGTGCTCTTCAAGAAAGAATCACAACTACAAAAAATGGTTCAATCACATCAGTTCAAGCTGTTTACGTTCCAGCGGACGACTTAACTGACCCAGCACCAGCAACAACATTTGCATTCCTTGATGCAACAACGGTTCTATCAAGATCAATATCAGAGCTTGGTATTTATCCAGCGGTTGATCCACTAGAATCAACATCAAGAATTCTAGATCCTAGAATAGTTGGTGAAGAACACTATGAAGTAGCTCAAAGAGTTAAAAACATACTTCAAAGATACAAAGAACTACAAGATATTATAGCGATTCTTGGTATCGATGAATTATCAGAAGATGATAAGCTAGTAGTTTCAAGAGCTAGAAAGATACAAAGATACCTATCACAACCATTTAGCGTTGCTGAGCAATTTACTGGTTTTGAAGGTAAGTATGTTCCTATAAAGGAAACTATAAGAGGATTTAAGGAAATACTTGAAGGAAAGCATGATAGCATTCCAGAGGGAGCATTCCTATTTGTTGGTTCTATCGAAGAAGCTGTAGAAAAAGCTAAGGCTATGGCATAGTCTAGGGGTGATATAATGGCAAAATTTGAAATAGAAATAGTTACTCCAGAGAAGAAATTCTTTGTAGGAGAAGTAGAGTCTATTAACTTAACGACTCTAAATGGAAAAGTTCAAATCCTTGCAAATCATATTCCCTATGTAACAGGGCTTGTTCCTGGGGTTATTAAAATAGTCCAAAATGGTAAGGAAAAAGTTGCAAGTCTTTCAGGTGGATTTATCCAGTTTGCAAACAACAAGGGTATTATCCTTGCTGACGCAGCTGAATGGCCACAGGAAATAGATGTTGAAAGAGCTAATGAAGCTAAGAAAAGAGCTGAAACTAGACTTCAAAATAAGAAAAATGATCATAATGTAGATATATCTAGAGCAGAATTTGCGCTAAAGCGTGCAATGGCGAGAATACAAGCTTCTAGTTATAATCACTAAATTATTTAAAGGCTGTTGACAATGTTGTCAACAGCCTTTTGATTGCATGACTTCTAATGAAAGCTAGTAGTCTTGAAATGGTGTGTTGTCTATATCTAAAGCGACGAGACCATTTCACAGAGTTTCTAATCTAACAAAAAGACTACTGAAATATATGTTTACACCAAATATATAATAATTTCTGAAGGAATTAATTATGTTTGATAAACAACAAGAGAATCAATGAGAACTTCAACTTAAAAAGAAATCACTTTCAACAGAGGTTCAATTAAATGTTGTTATGTGAGGCTACACTACTTGCGTGAGCACTACCCCTACATACTATACTTTAATTTTCTCTATATTTGCCCCAATTCCTTGAAGCTTACCTACTATATCAACATATCCTCTTTCAATATGATATATATCAGATATTGTAGTTTCACCTTTAGCAAATAGTCCAGCAAGGATTAATGCAGCTCCTGCTCTAAGGTCAGTTGCTTTAACATCAGCTCCTGTTAAAACACTGCTTCCTTTAACAATTGAAAGTCTACCATCTATCTTAATATCAGCTCCCATTCTTCTAAATTCATTAACATGCATAAATCTGTTTTCGAAAACTGTTTCAGTAAATATAGATGTTCCATTTGCTATACTCATTAGAGCCATAAGTTGTGACTGCATATCAGTTGGGAAACCTGGGTATGGGAGTGTTTTTATATCAACTGGACTAATTACTCCGTTAGATATAACGCGTACCTTATTGTGTCCTTCAAGTACCTGAACACCAGCTTCTTGAAGTTTTGCTATAACAGGTCGAATGTGGTCTGGTACAACATTTTCTACAACAACGTCACCACCTGTTATTGCAGATGCTACCATAAATGTTCCAGCCTCTATTCTATCTGGAATGAATATATGATTTGTTTCATTTAATGATTCAACACCTTCAATTTTGATGCTATCACTTCCTGCACCAGTTACTTTACATCCAATACTATTTAAGAAATTTGCAAGGTCTACTATTTCTGGCTCCTCAGCTGCATTTTGTATTATTGTTTCACCTTCAGCAAGACAAGCGGCTACCATTATATTTTCTGTTGCACCAACAGATGGGAAGTCAAGGTAAACATTAGCACCACGTAGACGGGTGCACTTAGCTTCTACAAATCCATATCCTGTTTCTATTTCTGCTCCAAGGGTAGAAAGTCCCTTAAGGTGAAGGTCGATTGGTCTTGTTCCTATATTACAGCCTCCAGGAAGAGAAATTCTAACTCTTCCATATCTTGCAAGTAGAGGACCCATAACCAAAAAAGAAGCACGCATTTTACCAACAAGATCAGGGCTTGGTTCAAGAGATAGTATATTGTTACAACATATTTCAAGTTTGCAAGTTGCAGGATCAATATTAACATCTGCTCCTAATGACTTTAAAACATCAGTTATAACATAAACATCATTTAACAGTGGTACATCTGTAAATGTACATTTTTTATCACTAAGAAGAGTAGCTGCAATAATAGGAAGTACTGAGTTTTTTGCAGCCCCTACCTTGATTTTTCCTTTAAGAGTATTGCCACCTTTAACTAATATTTTATTCATAATAATTCCTCCATTCAATTAATACTCAGTTGAAATAATAGGGCTACCAACCCATATGTAAGTACATTTATCTGTTTTAGAGTATTTACCGGAGGCTTGAAGGTTTATATTCTTTCCGTTAACGCTAATAGATTCATGTAAATCATTTGTAAAACCTGAAAAGCTAACTGAAGAATCTTCGTAGTCCTTATTAAAACTTACAGATGAGTTTGAAAGCATAGAAGAAATGAGAGATTTTATTTCATCTTTACTTAGGTTCTTATTAATTTTTCCTACAATTTGGGATGACACCTTTGCATTCTTGTCAAAGGTAAGTATCATCTTACGAATATTTTCCCTTAAATTAATAATATTCTCATGGGTCATATTATGTGAATAAAAAACAGAAATATATTTTGAAGTTTTAGAATTTTTTGATGTAGATACTGTAATAGTAATAGGATTTATTGAGGATTTATACTCACCAACTATTGATGAATCAGATTCTAATAATGAAAAGGTCTTGTCCTTAAAATTATCCTGAATAAATGCTGTTAATATATCTTTATTACTTACATTTGAATAAAAATGGCCATAACTAAAAACTTCTTTTTTTATTATTTTGCTACTTGAATGAGATATTAGATTTTCAAGGGAATCTACCCTAGAATATGCACGAGTGCTTATAACATTAAATAAAGAAAAGATAAGAATTAATGAGATAATAATTTTTTTCATGATTAACCCCCCTTAAATATGTACATTGGTAATTATGAACACAAAAGACTGTTTAAATACATGTAAAGTGAAAAATATAAATTTTTTATATTAATATATTTAAATGATGAAAGTTAGAAAGCAGTAATAAATATATGTAAACAAAAATATATTATTAAACAAGGCATGAAAATGGGAGGTGTTATATTGAAGAAAATATTGATGTTTCTAGGGTTGATTGCTTTTTTGATGATTGGCATACCTATGGGGGTTGTTGGATTTAGTAACTTAAAGGCAGCCCCTTCAATAAATAAGACTAAAGAAACTGAGGTGAAAAAGAAGGAGGATACAAAGAAAGCCCCTTCAAAGGTAGAAAATAAGGATGTTAAGGATATTAAAGATATAGCTAAGAGTAAGGATGTAATGGTTAGAGTTTATTATGTTCCTCAAAAAAAGATAATATCACTTCCTATAGAAGAATATATAAAGGGAGTTGTTTCCTCTGAAATGCCAGTGAGCTTCCATGAAGAAGCGCTAAAAGCTCAGGCAATAGCTGCTAGAAGTTTTGTTGTTCCAAGACTAGCAGTAGCAGGGGGGAAAGGATATTCCAAGGTTAAAGGAGCAGATGTATCTAGTGAAGTAGATTGTCAAGCATTCCTTCCTAAGGAAGAAAGAATGAAAAAGTGGGGAGCAGAGGCGGAAGCTAAATGGAGAAAGGTTAGCAAAGCAGTAGATGATACAAGGGGACAAGTATTAACATATGACGGGAAAATAGCAACATCTATAAAGTACTTCTCAACTAGTGGAGGGAGAACTGAGGATGCTGTTGAGGTCTTTGGTAATGCTCAGCCTTATCTTAAAAGTGTAGAAAGTAAAGGTGAAGAGGAAGCTCCAAGTTTTAAATCTCAAGTTACAGTAAAAAGAGAAGAATTTGTAGCAAAAATAAAATCTAAGTATAAAGACGCTAAGATAGATGCTAAAAACTTAGATAAACAAATTAAGATCTTAGAAAGAACAGGAGGAAATAGAGTTAAGTCTATAAGTGTAGGTGGAAAAGTTTTAACTGGAGTAGAAATGAGAAGTCTATTTGGATTAAAATCAGCTGACTTTACCTTAGGATTTGATAGGGCAATTGTTGCCTTCTATGTTCAGGGGTATGGCCATGGTGTTGGTATGAGTCAGTGGGGAGCTAATGAAATGGGTAAATCAGGTAAGAAATATAATGAAATTCTAACCCATTATTATAAAGGGATAGGAATTGAGGATTACGGGAAGTATATAAAATAGAAATTTTGGCAAGACTGTTAGGTGAAGTGACCTAGCAGTTCTTTTTTTCCCAAAAAATAAAAAATCCAGATTATATGTATGAGAATTGAATATCTGGACAAAAATACAAATGGAGGTGTTATTTATGGGAATAAAAAATTCATCAAAGAAACCAAACCTAGTTAAAAGGGAAGGGTTTTACGTAGTATTATTCTTATGTCTTTGCGTAGTGGCTGTGGTAACAGTTTATCTATCAAAGGCTAATTCGCTAAGGAAGGAACAAGAGCTTGCTCAAAAACCATCAGTTAAGGTTGAAAGCAAAATAGAAGATGCTGAACAAGTTAAGAATCCTAATGGGACTGTTCCTACAATGAAACGTACTAAGAAGGAAGAAGAAAAATCTAAGGAAGAAAAAACAGAAGCTAAGGATAAAAATAAAGAAGAAAGTAAAGATACATCGGCTAAAAAGAAACAAAGCATTAGTTTAGAAGCTCCAGTTAAAGGAGAAGTAAGTAAGAAGTTCTTTAAAAATGAACTTGCATATACTAAGGCTTTAGATATTTGGGAAACACATGAGGCTATAGATATTGCTTGTAGTCTAGGAGCTGAAGTAAAGTCAGCTGCTAAGGGGAAGGTAATAGACGTTTATAACGATGATAAGGCAGAAAAAACTCTGAAGTCAGGATATGGACTTACTGTTGTTGTTGAACATGATAATGGATATAGAACAGTTTACTCAAATCTTGCAGATAATCTAAAGGTTAAAAAAGGTGACAAGGTTGAAGCGGGAACTGTAATTGGAGCCGTAGGTGATACATCAGTTAGAGAAGCGGTTAAGATTGATGGAGCTCACTTACACTTTGGACTTCTAGAAAAATCAGATAAGGATTACCAAACATTAGACCCAGCAGGTTACATAAAAAAATAACTAAAAGGGCACATACAGTGCCCTTTTATAATAGACTTAATTAAAGGAGGCATATACCTTGAAGGATTACATAGAGGATAGAGTTTTAGAAATAGCAAAATACATTATAGATTCAAAATCAACAATAAGACATGCTGCTAAGAAATTTGGTGTTAGTAAATCTACAGTACACAAAGATATAACAGAGAGACTTCCAAAGATAAACCCAAAGGTAGCAGTTGAAGCCAAAAATATACTAGATGTAAATAAATCAGAAAGACATATTAGAGGTGGAAAAGCTACAAAAATGAAATATAACGTATCAAATATGTAAACTCCCTAAAAAATATTGGTTTTTAAGAAGGAATTTTGTGTTTTATATCGAATACATGTAGTTAGTAATGTCAAATTTTATGAAATAGGGAGTGGAAATTAACTATGTTTGGAGCAGGAAATGATATCGGTATAGATCTTGGTACAGCTAGTGTGTTAGTTTATGTAAAGGGAAGAGGTATAGCACTTCAAGAACCATCAGTTGTTGCCCTTGATATGAAATCTAATAAAGTATTAGCTGTAGGAGAAGATGCTAGAAACATGATAGGAAGAACTCCTGGACATATTGTTGCCAAAAGACCTCTTAGAGATGGAGTCATATCAGATTATGATATGACAGAACAAATGTTAGTTCACTTCATTAAGAAAGCTATTGGTAAAAGAGGATGGAGTAAGCCTCGTGTTATAATTTGTATACCATGTGAGGCAACAGGAGTAGAAAGACGTGCGGTTAAAGATGCAGCGCTTAATGCAGGAGCTAGAAGTGTGTATTTAATTGAGGAGCCTATATCAGCAGCTATTGGAGCTGGTGTTGATATATCAAAGCCAAGTGGTTCTATGATAGTAGACATAGGTGGTGGAACAACAGACGTTGCAGTAATATCATTAGGTGGAATGGTAGTTAGGTCTTCAATTAAGGTTGCAGGGGACAAGTTCGATGAAGCTATTATGTCATACATAAGACGTGAACATAAGGTTATGATAGGTGAGAGAACCGCTGAAGAGCTTAAGAAAAATGTTGGATGTGCCTTTAAAAGGGATGATAAGGTAACAATGGACGTTAAGGGACGTGACCTTGTAAGTGGTCTTCCTAAGAATATTACTATTACTTCAGATGAAATGGGAGTGGCTCTTAAGGATACTGTTGAAGCTATTGCTGATTGTGTACATTCAGTGCTTGAAAAGACACCACCAGAGCTTTCAGCAGATATTAGTGAAAAAGGAATCATAATGACAGGTGGAGGATCTCTTCTTTGGGGTCTAGATAAGCTTATAGAAGAGAGAACTATGGTACCGGTTGTAATTGCAGATGATGCAGTATCAAGCGTTGCACTTGGAATAGGTAAATCTTTAGATCATGTTGATACATTTGTAGAAGATATCTCTGCTATCTAAAAACTATATGTAACTAAAGCCTTATAAATGGTTTATCACCTTAAATCATTTATAAGGCTTTTATTCTTATGTCTTCATATTATTTGCAAGTATAAATGCATCTTTTATTGTTTCTGAAAGCTGCATTATAAAGTTTAATCTAATACTTCTCATAGAAAAAATATCGCAGTTATCAATAGTGTCAACAACTGCAACAACAGATATGTCCCCTACTTTAGGAAGTGTTTTTCCCACCCCTTTTCCAGGGTGAACGGGACCGAATTTTACTTGTATATCACCTATAGCGTCTTCGTTACCTATACATGCATCTACTGCAATTACAAAGTGATCAGGATAGGTTTCATAAACGTGGCTTAAAACTTTATCAAGATTAACTGCATGGGTTGGAAATTCAAGTGTACCTACGACTGGGAAGGGATAGTCTTCCTTTGTAAGAAAGGTGCCAACTAGTGGACCTACAGAATCTCCTATACATTTATCAGTACCAATACAAACTATGATTGTATTTTCCTTTAGAAATTCTGAAAGAAAGGTTCCAATCTTTTCAACCGCATCTTTGTCTAAATAATTAACTCTCACTCCGATGTTATCAGATATAGAACTTGTCAATTGCTTCACCTCCTGTATTAATATATAAGCTGGAAGGTATAATTTATTACTATTTATAGGGAATAAAAAAATTATTTTAGAAAATAATAATTATAACTAAGTGTTAAGAGGTGATACATATGAAAAAAATAATACCTGCAGCATTTCTTATAGCAGCAACAATTTTTTCATCAGTAGCTATGCTAAAGATAGATGGCCTAGAAGTAGAGGCTAAGGAAGATAACAATATATTTCTTGAAGAAGTTAATAAGCCAGAGGGGTCAGGGTATATATATGATGGCGAAGACAAGATAAACATACCAGTGCAAAACCGTTAGTTTTTAGAGGGTTGTAGCCCTCTAAAAATTTTTTTATAAATAGTGTTGACATTGTTTAATAATAAGTGTATTATAATATATGTCGAAGGGGTTCAGCCCAGACAAGAAAACTTAATAATTAGTATGGAGTTCATGGAAGCATAGCTCAGCTGGGAGAGCACCTGCCTTACAAGCAGGGGGTCACAGGTTCGATCCCTGTTGTTTCCACCATTTGCCGGCATAGCTCAGTTGGTAGAGCAACTGACTTGTAATCAGTAGGTCGTGGGTTCAAATCCTATTGCCGGCTCCATACATGGAGTAGTTCCCGAGTGGCCAAAGGGGGCAGACTGTAAATCTGTTGTCAGCGACTTCGGTGGTTCGAATCCACCCTGCTCCACCAAGAACTTAAGCTTAGCTTAAGTTCTTTTTTTATGCACTTTTAAGGCAAGTTAATCAAAATGATTAGCTTGCCTTTTTATTTGGAAAAAATATGTTTGACATTATTAGTAAAATATCATATTATTGTATTAAGTGATTAATACAATAAGGAGGAAGGGTAATGGGATGGGACTTTGATAAAAACAAACCTATATATTTGCAGTTAGTAGAAATACTGAAGTTTAAAATCGTTTCTGGAGAATTAAACATATCAACAAAATTAAAGTCTGTAAGAGAAATGGCTGAAGAAGCAGATGTTAATCCTAATACAATGCAAAGAGCACTCGCAGAACTTGAAAGAGAGGGACTTGTATTTACCCAGAGAACAAGTGGAAGGTTTGTAACTGATAATGAGGAAATGGTAAGAAATATGAGAAAAGAAGTTGCGAATAAAGAGATTAATTCATTAAAGGAAATGTTATTTAAACTTGGATATTCAGAGGATGAAATGATTGATTTGATTACTGTTAATATAAAGGAGGTATAATAATGGATTGCATAATACAGTTTAAAGATGTATGTAAAAAGTTTGGAAGCAAAGAAGCCTTAAAGGGAATAAACCTTGAGATTCCAAAGGGCAAGATAGTAGGACTTCTTGGACCTAATGGAAGTGGGAAAAGTACTATGATTAAAATGATAAATGGTCTTTTAGGGCCAGATAGTGGAGTGGTTCTTATAAATGGAAGTTCTCCTTCTATAGAAAGTAAAAAAATAATATCATATCTACCAGAAAGAACTTATCTAAGTGACTGGATGAAACTTCATGATCTTTTAAAGTTTTTTAGGGACTTTTATGATGATTTTGATATGGATAAAGCAGAGGACATGATTAGAAGTCTTGATATAGATATAAATCAAAGATTAAAAACGATGTCAAAGGGAACTAAAGAAAAGGTTCAACTTATACTTGTTATGTCAAGAAGGGCAAAGGTTTATATACTTGATGAGCCTATTGGAGGGGTAGACCCTGCTGCTAGAGCCTATATTCTAAAGACAATAATAAAAAATTATTCAGAGGATAGCACATTGATAATTGCAACTCACTTAATTAGTGAAATTGAAAGTATATGTGATGAAGTTATATTTATATCTAAGGGAGATATAATTCTTCAAGGTGATACTGAGAGTATTCGAGAAGAAAAAGGAAAATCTATAGATACATTGTTTAGGGAGGAGTTTAAATGTTAGGGAAATTATTAAAGCATGAACTAAAGGCAACTAGTAGAACTTTTATACCGCTTTATATAGCAATTATAGTAGTATCACTTTTAAATGGGTTGTTTCTAAATCCTAATAATCAAATAACTAGGATTCAAGGGATAGGCGTTTTGCTTCTGGTTGGGCTATTTGTAGCACTTGGGGTTGTAACAATAGTTGTTACAGTTCAAAGATTTAATAAGAATCTTTTAGGTGATGAAGGATATCTTATGTTTACACTTCCAGTTAGTCCGAAAATGCTTTTACTTTCAAAAACAATAGTATCTACCATATGGTGTGTTTTAAGTGGAATTACTGCAATGATTTCATTTTTTATTATAGGGATGTCATTTGCAATTAAATCAGGGGGATTTAAAGAACTTAACTTAGATTTACTATGGAGTGAACTTAAAAAGGTATTTTTAACTGAAGCATTTGGGAATACACTTTTAGTTGGAATGGAACTTCTAGGACTTATGATACTTTCATATGTGGTGTTTATCTTAATAATTTATCTATCAATTTCAGTAGGTCAACTGCCAGTATTTAATAAACGTAGGAAGTTAGCTTCATTTATAGGATTTTTTATTATTAATATAATAATAAATTATGTAGTAATATTATTATCAGGCTATATAAGTACATTAGCTTATACAATACAAAATATAATGGTTGTGTCTTATTTAGTTAATATTACTGCAGGAGTTATTTTATTCTTTGGCACGAGTTATATATTAGAGAAGAAGCTGAATTTAGAGTAGTTAATTTGAAAGCTGCATGGTTTAAAATGCAGCTTTTTTACTTTAAAAAATAAATTTAAAAAAGTTTTATAAAAAGTTTTATAAAAAGTTTTATAAAAAGTGTTGACTTTATTTTATACCCATGATAAGATATATCTTGTCAGCAAGAGATGTTGACGACACGGAAGCATAGCTCAGCTGGGAGAGCACCTGCCTTACAAGCAGGGGGTCACAGGTTCGATCCCTGTTGTTTCCACCA